>NZ_LROR01000039.1:0-18892 GCF_001675205.1 Clostridium coskatii
TACATTGTACTAAAATTATTGTATAATATGTATATTAAAGAAAAAAAGATAAAAAAATAAGTCCTCTATCACTTAATTAAAATGTTACCAGCATTTTAATTAAGTATATCGAAAAAAAGGTATATAAACTACCTTAACGACTTTCAAGAGAACGCCCGTTTACTATGTTAATATAGTAAAGATATATAGTAAATATATCAGAAAAACTTTTGAAATTCAAGTCTTTAGGTAAGGAAATCCTTAGAGGCTTTTTTTATTGCACTAAGGAGGTTAACAATGGACAACCTTGATTATTGTGATCACTTATTTGACGATAGCACAGATGGATATATACAATTAATAAAATTATGTGATGGAAGTGATTTAAAAATATATAACACACAATATAAAGCATTAAGGACTATTGTAGAAGAAGTTGAAGGTCAAGAGGATATTTATATATCTAGTAATACTTATTATAAGCCTAAGAGATCCACAAGTTATATAAGACAGTTTAGGGCTTTATACATAGATATAGATTTAAAAAATTATGGAAAAAATGAAGCTGTGTATGAAATATATGATTTAGTAAACGAAAATAAAATACCTACTCCGTCAATGATTGTAGATAGTGGCAGAGGAATCCACGTATATTGGAGAATAAAAAACGCACCTTATGGTGCTATGTGGACATGGCAGGAGCTAGAAGATTATTTGTATAATCAATTAAAAAATCTAGGGGCAGATATCCAGGCAACCGATGGTGCAAGAGTTTTGAGGCTACCCAATACCATAAATAGTAGGGTAAATAGAGAATGTAAGGTACTAACCATAAATGATAATATAGAATACTCTATGTATGATTTAAGAGACGAATATTTAAATTATAAATCTAAGCAATACCAATTGGAGATACATCAAGCCAAAGAAATAAATAAAAAAAGGCAGTGTGTAATTAGTAATCTGTTTAATAGTTATACATTACATTTAGCAAGAGTCCAGGACATGGAAACATTATGTGAGTTAAGAAGATATGATGTAAAAGGGTATAGAAATTTTATATTACATTGTTATGCTTATTGGAAAGGGATATACACTAGAGACGTATTAGAACTGGAAAAAGAGGTAATTGAGTTTAATAATGCTTTTAAAAATCCATTAAAAGTATCAGAAGTAAAGGCAATATTAAGATGTATTCCTAAGGCAATAGATAAATTTATATCATATGAACAGGGAGTAAGATCTGGACAAGTTAAGAGAGTAAGCAAGGGTATGAGAAATGCTGGCGGTTACTGGTACAAAAATGAAACATTAATTAATAGATTAGATATGACGTTAAATGAACAAAGGTATATGAAGACAATAATAAGCAAGGAAGAAAAATATAGAAGGAATAATTTAAAGAGAAATAAAGCAAGAAGAAATGAAAAAGGAATGACGACAAGACAACAGCAAAAGGCTAAAAAGGTACAAGAAGTAAAAGAGTTATATAATAAAGGATTAACCTCTCTTGAGATAGCTGCAGAAATGAATATTACTAAAAGATATGTAAATAAAATTATAGCTGATTTTTAAGTGGGAACTGAAACGGCTCTTTATAAATATGTGCTTCCGTCTAAAGTGTACAGTATTCAGAGAAACGAATAGAATTAGAGTGTGAACAATCAAAATGCTGGCCACTGTTTTTTATCTGTTTGGTTTAGGACTTTTTTAAGTGGGAACTGAAATGGCTCTTTATAAATATGTGCCCTCTGGGGTGTGGGAGTGGTTACTTGGGGATACTAGATAGTGGGTTTTTTGATTTTGTAGACCAACTGGAGTAGTGGGGTTAGGGGGTCCCCACTATGGAAGGCGGTAGACAGGGGGCTAGGGGGATGTAATCCCCTTTATAATTATATCTTTGAAAAATTTTCGAGTTGTATAAAGATACTTTAAAAAAACAAAAAACTTTTTATAAAAATGAAAGAAAAATACAAAAAAAATTGAAAAGCTGAAAGCTTTCCTAACGAGTACAATTAAATTATAAATATACTCACAGGGAGGTTTTATTTTTATGAATGAAAATAGATTAAATGTATTTGATAAACACAGATGTGTAAAAAATATATGTTTAATAGCGGCTCTTACCGCAGGATTGGTGGGAAGTAGTATGTTGCCACCAATTAGCAAGGAGAGTACAGTGTATAATAATGTAGCTATGGCCGCAGGTGTAGCTATATTAGCACCAACAATAAGTGTAAGTGGGAATCCGACATCATGGCAGAATACGGATGCTACAATCTCAATAACTGCGGCAGATGAAAATGGGGTTGCAAGTATAACTCTTCCAGATGGTACTGTTGTAAATGGAAGTACAGCAAGTTTTAAAGCTGTCCAAAATGGCAGCTATACAGTAAAAGCATTAGATAAAGCAGGAAATGTAGCAACCCAGATCATAACTGTAAATAAGATAGATAAGACAGCACCAATAGCACCAACTATTATAAAAAATGAGGATGATTATGGTATAAATATTACTATGTTACCAGGTAATGATATAGACAGTGGAGTAAAAGAAGTAGATTACAGTGTAGATGAAGGATCATATGAATTGTATTCTAAATTTCCATCAAATTTTTGTAACACCATTATGTTACCTCGTTTTTATATCATAAAGGCTAAAACCATAGATAATGCAGGAAATGAGAGCAAAGAAACATTCTTAATTAATAACAACTTGCCACCTGCAAAAGTAGGAGTAACCTTAATAAATGTCGCAGGTAAAACTCTGGCACAGAGTGACATAGATGCAGCACAAGCAGCTATTGATTCTTTACCTCAAGGAGTAGATAAAGCAAAATATAATATACAATTAAGGGGTATAAGACAAAGAGTACAGGCAGCAACAGCACAGCAGATAGTAAAAGCCAATTATGCGTTAATGTTGACATCTAGAACTAGATTAAAAGTAGACTATGATTATGCAGAATCGCTTGTCCAAGCTTTACCTGATAGCAGTTCAAAGACAAATTTACAAAATACCCTTAATTTAATTTTAAAATATTTAAAGTAATTAGTTCCACAGAAGTATAGTTGTGTTGAATTAAAAAGACAAAATTGCTATACTAATATATAAACGTGATACACATATGTTACAACGTAACATATGTGTATATTAATTTTTTACGTATATATATTGACGTAAACTTTTCTCCGTGTTATTATAAAGGTGTACTAAAAAATACATAAAAAACATTAGTTGTAAATTTAAAGGAGGAATAGTAGCATGTCACAATTTGAAATGGACCAAATGAACTTTGGAGTATCTACAGCATCACTGAATGTTCCAGCCTTGCAGTACTTATCAGGAGAACGTATATGGTTTGCAGTTACTATACCATATAAAACTTTGGGTAAGTTTATTCAAACTTCAGGAATAAAGAATAAAAATAAAGATATAATAGGAAAAGATATCCGAAATAGGTTTTTAGATACAAAGCATAAAAATGATATTAAAAATTATATTAATATTGAAAACCAATATACAATACCTCCAATTACGTTGGTATCTCCTCAAAAGTTGGATTTTAGACCATATACATTTAAAGGGTGTGCTCCTAAGTTAGAGGATGCAGGTTCTAGAGCTGGAATAATATTACTTCCTATAGACTATGAATTTGAATGTTTAGATGGAAATCACCGTACAGCAGCAATACGAGAACTAGCCTCTGAAAATCCGGAACTTATTGCTAATAGTAATATGTTATTAAACATAGTAGTAGAAGATAACCCAAAAAAAATTAGGCAGGATTTTGTTGATGTTAATAAGAATGCCAAGCCTACTACTTCATCAATTAACACACTGTTTAATACGAGAGATCCGTTGTCTTCACTTGTTAATGATATTGTAGTAGATAGTTTATTTGAGGAAATAAATTACTTAAGTGAAACAACGGAATTACTTTCTACTAGTGTATCTAAGAAAAGTAAAAATATATATACAATAAATAATATAAAAAATGCTGTAATAGAAATATCTGGTTATAATTCACAATCAAGTGGATCAGATAAACTATCAGAAAAACTTAGTGATGATAAATGTTATCGAGATATTCAGAAGAAAGTTGTAAAGTTCTTTAATGCTTTAAAAGATAACAATTTTATAAAAAATTGTTTATCAAATAAAGATGATATACCTAATATAAGGGAAACAAATGTACTTACAAGTGGTACAGGAATTATTGTTGCAACAAGAGTTGCAGGTTATATATTTGAAAATTTTGATGAATCTCAAATATATAATGAACTTTTGCGATTAGTACATTTAGATTGGACAAGGAAAAGTCCTCTATTCAGTAGTAATATAGTAGTCGGAGATAAAATTTTAAATTCTAGACAGGCAATTGAATGTGCAGTAAATGAAATTAAAAATACATTAAAATATCAATAAAAAGTAAAGAAGTAGAGAAAAAATCTCTACTTCTTTATTTTGCCCCTGGTTACAGAGCTGCTGGTATTACCCCAAATACAAAAAAAAGGAAGTCTAAATGACTTCCCTTTTTCTTTCATAAAATCCTTTTGGTTAAACAACCAAACTATATCTGTGGTACTATATTATGCTCAACTTCATTTATATATAATCAATTTAAGCAAAAAAGAAGAGTAATTACTCTTCTCTTTTTTCATCTGAAATAAAATCTTCTTACCTAAAAAGGTAAACTCTATCTGTATTTTTATATTATCATAATTAAAACTATTGTACAAGCCTTATTATATCTAATCTTTCAAATCTTTTATTACATTTAAAATCTCACTATTATCTGTTACACCTAGCGTTTCCGTTATTTCGTTTAACAATTTTGTTAAGTTAGATACTTTATTACTAAGGTTTCTTATTTTCTCAGATTTATCTTTATTATCTTTATAATATTTATATAAGCCAAGGGAATTTAAAATGGCTCTATCGACAGCTTTACGTTCTCCTGTTTTTAAATTACCAATATGTCCTTTCAATCTACCTTTTGATACAACCCTTATTTGTCCTAAATCTATAGTACCTGTTATTGTAGAGTCTTCTACCCTATTAATTGGAACTGCTACTGGTAAGTTTATTTCAGTATTAGTTATAGGAGCTACAATTGTAGTTGGAGCATTTTCATTTCCCTTTTGATTTTGAATAATGACACATGGTCTTAACTTAACTTCCTCACATCCTACGTTCTCGCCTAAATCACACCAGTATATTTCTCCTCTGTATATCTGCTGATTCTTTTTCTTTATTGCATCGTTCAATAAATTAAATTTTTTTATATACCATTCCAACATTTTTAAAGGCTTGTCTGATTCGTATCCATCGTATTTTTCTTGAGATAATCTGTCTATTTCATTAATTAATTTCTCTCTTTTGCACATTCAATAAACACTTCTTTCTGATTTGAAATTTATTTTTATTATATCACTGAGTAACTTTATCTTAGTACAATTGATCCTTTTCGATGAATTATCCATAATAAGGTCAATATTATAAGTTCAGAACTTCCAGGTTTTACGCAAATGAATTCCACATAATTAGCATTGTATAAAATAAAAAGATAAAGGGTATAGATTTGGTTTTTACACAAACCCATACAGATTATCTCTATATGTAAATCTTATTTTGTATAACACTTGTTTAATCCTAATATAAAATTTCTCAAATTTACGATTTCATTAAAGATACTTTACAGTATTTTGACTTAATAAGTTCATATTAACGGAATTTAATCTATCTTCAATTCCATCCATTGGATTTTTATTATAAATTTGCAACATTACATTTAAGGATAATTTTGCAAATTCACTATCACCTGTTTCGATTGCATAATTCAAGAATTTATCTACTCTAGAATACAATCGTTCTCTCTCTGCAAAACTTGCTTTCATATATTGGTCGAATTTAATTCTGTTACTATTTATTTGGTCAGTTATAGCTTGTAAGCAGGATTGAATTCTTTTTCTTTCTGTTTGTTCATACTGTTTACATTTCATATAATCTGTTACTGAGTCAATAGCATATTTAACTAGTTGTTCAATCTCAGCAACACCTTTATTTTCAACTATAGTTCTCATACTAAAATCCCTTCTTACATAAATTTTTTTCTAATTTCTGCAATTTGTTTAATAATGCAGAATATTCTTTTGTTATAGTACCTTTATTATTAATAAAATGAACATTAATTGATTCTTTTATACGGTTAGCAATTTCTATTAGGGATTTAATTTTACATATATTTATACTTTCATTCATTGAATTAGATAACGAATTTGATATTTTATCCAGTTTTGAAACTAGATTATTGAGAATTTTTCTCTCTTCTATAACTTTATTTCTTATCAAAGTAAGTCTACTTTTAATAGTTTTTAATTCTGCTATCTTAAGATCTACTTCACTTTTATAACATTCTGCATTACTAAGATATTCATTAGCAGCTTCGACCCTTGTACGCTGGCTAATCATAAAACTTCCAATTTCAATTCCTAAAGTAATTGGATTTAATTTAGATAAAAAAACTAGTGTAGTTGAGAATAAAATTGGTTTATTATCAAGTTTTAAAGTGTCAATCGAATTAGCAAGGTTTGTATAATTAAATTCTGTAAAATTTCTTATAATTTCTTCTTGTTGAGGTAAAATTGTAGTTATTAATTTATTTTTATATTGGAAATGCTCTTCAACTATCTTTTTTGTTTCTTCATAATAATCTATAGCTTCTTGTGATGCACTATTAAATTTTGATTTAGCCATGCTTATTATATCATTGGCATCATCTGTTTTTTCAAATGAAGTTTTATAGTTGTCATTATCTTTTATAACTATCTCTTTAACTCCATCTGTCATCAGTTCACCAAATTCTAATGTGCTATCTACTGCAATTTCTCCTAATCCTGTTACTAAATCAAAACATGCTTCACCTATTCCAAAGCTTATATCACATATTTCATCAACAAAATCAAACAAAGACATAATATTTATCCTTCTTTCTTTTACTATATGGTTTTTAATAACCTTTAATAAGTATATGATAAGTATATTATCAAATATAATATACTTCAAATTACATTTAATACAACTATATACATAAATGTCTATAAAATCCTGATTACATTAAATTAGCTCTATAAATCTTTCTATATCAAAATCTTTATTCCATTAGAATATCAACACTAATTTTCATAAAGATTTGTTTTATTAATTCCACACAATATGTATTGTGTGGAACTCATTAAACAGGTATAAAACCTTATGTATCAAGGCCTTATACCTGTTTTTTATATTTTAAAATAGATAATTGTATTTTTTAGTTACACATAATATAATAAATATAGATAATATGTGCAATTAATGGAGGAATAGAAATGGAAAGGGTAGAACCTATAAGATCTGTTAAAAAGATAAATAATTTAAAGAAATATCTTCTTGGTGCAGGGAATATGAGAAATTATGCTCTGACAGTTGTTGGACTTAACTCGGCCTTGAGGATCTCAGATATTTTAAATCTTAAATGGGGAGATGTATTTGACTTTGAGGAAAAACAATTTAAAACACACGTTTATGTAAAAGAAAAAAAGACAGGCAAAAATAAGAAGTTTCTTTTAAACCAGAACGCGTCAGGAAGCCTTTTAAAGCTTAAAAGAAATCTTGGACATATAAATCCTAAAGATTACATTTTCAAAAGCAGGGAAGGGCAAAATAAGCCAATTACAAGGTACATGGCTATAAAAATTATAAAGGGAGCCTGTGAAGCCGTTGGAATTAAAGAACATATAGGCTGCCATTCACTCCGGAAAACATTTGGATATCACTCCTGGAAAAAGGGAGTACCTATTCCAGTGCTCATGGAGTTGTATAAACACAGCAATCAATCCATAACTAAGTTATATCTTGGTATATCCCAGGATGACATAGATGATGTATACCGTCTTGTAGAATTATAAAATCTAAAACTTTATTTAATTTTTTCATTATTTTTTGACTTTACATAACTTTTTATAAAAAACAAAAGAATATACTGATTTTTTTCTACTTTAAAAGGAGTGAGGTGAACTTAACTATGAAGAATATAAGAATTTTCACTAATACTTCTAATAAAAACAACATTAAGTCTTTAAAAAGAGCATTTCTGCTCTTTTTTATTTTTGATTAACTTCGTTAAACTTAGATTTAGTGATATTAAAAAAGGGTATTTATGAAGAATACCTTTTTTTAATATAGTTATTTAAAAATGTGTTTTAAAACTAGTTGTGTTATTTATAAAATCGCAAAGCTCACGGTATATATTATATTTTCTTGTTAGATAACATGATTCATTAACATCTTTATATAAAAAGTCAAGAAAGTTTTTTAATTGTCTATTTCCCTGAATTCTTATATAATAGGTATCTTTAGCTCTAGTATCTTTGAATATTTTACGTGTTGTCGCAAAGTTGTTTTCTTCAATAAACTTTTTAAAGAAATTAACTAATTCCAAATTACCAGTGTAGGAAATGGCAAACTCTTTGTAATCCTTTTTCTTCCTTTTCTTTATAGTATAATATATACTTCCGTCTCCATCAAACATTCCTCTAATAATACCTTTTTTTAATGGAACACTTAAATCATTTATTATTGATGTAGGATTTTTTTCATTTGTAGTAATCCCAAATCTACATAGATCATCTACAATTTTTTTGCTTTTTATTAAAAGTCTGCAGTAATTGTTATTACTGTAAGAAGTTTTACCAGGTTTATATATATATATATGATAATTTGATTTAAAGAATTTATTTAGTTTATGTAAATGTTCAATATCTTCTGTTGATACACATAAACCTACTTGGTAATTTTTTGTTACGTATCCATCTGAATAAAATATACCTACCCAATAAGCTTGCGCATCATTAGTAATTGATGTAAATATATTTTCATCATGAATATATTTCTGACTTCTCTCATGTATATCGCGTAGTGATATCTGATTAGATTTTAAAATTTGCCTTATAACTTTTGAAGAAATTCCAAGGGCTTTTGAAATTTTAATTGAGGATTCACCATTTAAGTAATCATTTATAATTTCTTTATGAAGTTCATTTCTCATATTTTTTTGCTCCCTTAGTTTAATATAAAAAATTTATGATACTAGTTTTATCTAAATTAAGAAAATTATAACTAATAACTTTAAATATTGAGGGAATACCAGCAGCCGTGTTATGTACTGAAAAGTAAATGTTATAATATGGAGTTGCTATTTATGAAAACATAAAAACTGTGTAATATCAGTGAACAAATTAACTAAACTATGGTAATTAATATAACAAAAAGACGCATCAGCGATTGATACGTCTTTTAAGAAAAATATGTAATAAGAGTTATATTCATAATATGAATGTTGGATACCATCTATTTTCATCCTCTTTAAAAACAGCACCGCATTTTTCAAACATTCTTTTTGAACGTGGATTCCATTTTTGAATACTTCCTATTAGGTACATATAATTGATTTTTTCTGAATTTAAATATAATTAAAATACCAATGGTTCCTATAAAAGTGATTGAACCGATAAATATACACATTATTAAAATTAATGTAGTATCCATATAATAACACCTCTTTATAATTTAAAATATATATTAATTATCTCCATATAGAGAATATTTATATTTTAAATTTTAAAATATAAATTAATAAGAGTATACCATATTATTTGTTATAATTAATGTAATACTTGGAAGAGAAGGTGATAATATGCTGAGAAAAAGCAGAATTGTAACGGCTCAGGAAATCGAAAATTTTATAAATAATCAAGGAAAACCTCAAGAGCAAGCTAAAAAGTTAAATATTATTGATCGTATTTTATATCTTATTTTTAGTAACCACCTTAACAAAAACAAATACGAACGAGCTAAAAGAAAAATGGAAAAATTAGTAAAATTCTTTTAATAATTTTACTAATTTATTAAAGCAACTCTTCTTAGAATTCATAATTTAGGAATGCAGCCGTGTTTTTTTTTAAAATTGTTATCCATATGTTATTTAAAAAACGTAGCCATGTGTATTATTTTAGTATTTAATAAAAACTTCTCGCCTTACAGGCTCCGGACTTTTTATTAAATACGTTAAAAAACGATACACCGGCTGCGTTTTTTTGTGTTTAAGAAGATATTTTGATTATCACTAAAAAAATTTTTTTATTTTTAATTTTATAATTTTTAAATGTACCATAATAGAAATGAATACAAAAATATTATGTTTTTTTAAATAAAAATAACAAGTAAAAGATTGGTTTTTTGAACTAACAAAAATTGCAAATTATAACATACAAATAAATTATGCTTCTAATTGGAAGCAACAAATCAAATTTGGCTTTTCTAGCTGGCTAACTAAAAAACGTACAATAATTATTGCTTTGTTTTTACTCTATTGTTTGTTGTTTATTTGTATCCTAATGGAAGTTACTTTGTGTTTTAGATGTACACCCTATAGTTAGTTTGTTGCTCAATGTTTTATAGTATGGATTTTACTCTATATTTTTTTTAATTACTCTTCTTAACTTGTTACTTTTTATCTTATTTTATTTGTACTACTTTTTTATGTAGTAATTATTTATTTGTCCATTTATTTTTTAATAAATGGAATGCGACATTATAGCTCCCCCAGGAGTGCGTGTCAAATTGTCTGTTAATGTAAATTAACGGAAGCGGAGCCTGAAGAAATTGGGAATTTTATATGTATTAATGTAGTATGTCGGGATTAAGGGCCTGACATGCGTAGCAAGAAGGCCCTTAATCCCGGCATATACCCTGAATTTAAGCCGTTTTAAAGATATTAAACTGAATGGAGATAATTTATATGAGAAGAAATCTAAAATATCAGTTTTTAAATGCATTGAATAAAAATTACAATGGAGGAGGAAAGGATAAGCACTCGGCACAACATACCGGAAAACAATTAGATACGGTTTATTCCTTTAGCGAAAGAAAAAATTTAACAGCTACGTCTGCTAGTTTAGCTAATTTTATAAAAGAAAATTATGGTAGCAGCGTGAAAATGCTATATCAGATAGATTCCAATATGATACAAGCCTTCTTTAACAAGGCCGCGCAAAAATGCGACAAAGAAACTTTAAATCAATATCGTAGCAGGATTCATAAAATAGAACACGTAGTCAATGATGTATATAATATCAATATGGATTGGTATAAAGATCTCATAGTCCCTGCTGCTGTGAATGGCAAAAAAAGAAGAAGTATAGCAATGAGTAAAGAGCACTACAATAAAATAATGGAACGAGCATATAAAATGCATAGCAAAAGTAAAGCTGTTATTGCTCTGGAATTTGCTGGAAGATTTGGTGATCGTGTCAGCGAATGTTGCAAAATACAAAAAAGAGATATTAATTTGAAAAAGAATACTCTACACATACATGAATCTAAAGGAAAAAGATCACATGATCTCAGTATAAATAATAAAATTCATTTCCGTGTGAGTGATGTATCTAACCACCAATTTCTAGAGAATATATATAATAGATTAGATAAAGATACTGATCGTGTTGTAGATATAAAAGAAGATAGCGTCAATGCGTATCTTGCTAGAGCAGAGGAAGCACTTGGATTTAGGGATTTGTATAGAGACGCTGACACGGGGGTTCATTGCATACGAAAGGCAGTGGCACAGGAAATGTACGACAATTTAAGAGAAGAAGGTGTGGAGAAAAGAGAGGCTTTGAATGAAGTTTCGAATTTTTTGGGCCATGGGGATGACAGAGATGAATGTATTCAAGCATATGTATTAAATATCCACTAAAATAAAAATACGTAACCTTTAGTTACGTATTTTTATTCTTCTGAAAAATCTAAATTACTCAAACACCAGGAGCACATCAAATTGATTAATTCATTTCGGGAATAACCACTTTTTCTGCCCAATTTATCTAAATTTTTTATCAAATCATTTTCCATATATACGTTAAATGCTTTTTTGTTTGTTTTATCCGTTTTCTTCTTTGATAAATGAAATTTATTGCTAGTACTAATGTGGTTATCGGTATTACAAACTGTTTCTTTATTATCACTATTAATATTAGAGTTAGAATTTATATTTTCTTTAATACTATCTTTAAAATTATTACTCATAATGTTATATCACCTCTTAATATCATACTATAAACTAGTATATAATACTAATATTATAATATACTAGTATCATTTGATTCTGTTAATTAATTCATAATATAAATCGTTAAATGGCTTGCTGTACTTAATATTATAGTCTTGTATTGTTTTATGCAATGCCGTTGCTTCTTTGTACTTAACGCTGTCAAAAATTATCGTTTTAAATAAATTATCTTTTAATTCATCTTCTAATACTTCATTTAATTGTTTATTAAATACGGTTCTTTTTTTAAATCTGTTTCTCAATATTCCTAATAATTTTAAATCAGAAATCAAACTATTTTCTTTTAATTCTGTTATAACTTTGTCAACCATATTTAATCCTTGTAACGCACTTGTACTATTATCAATGATTTCAATATAATAGTCGCTCATAACCAACGAATTTTGAACGGTTATTCCTAAAAATGGACTATTGTCTATTAAGATATAATCAAAATTATTATCATTGAACTTATCATATTTATCTTTTAAAATACTTTCTCTGGCTTTTTTATTATATAATTCATTTTCTAATATGGCACTATTTATATTGTTAGGTATCACGTATATATAATTATCATATCTAGCAATGCAATCGTTAAATGTTATTTTAGCGTTAGTGTACAAATCATATATATTGTATTGGTTTGTAACGTTAAGTATTTGACTAATATTACTTTGGCTGTCGTTGTCTAGTATTAGCACGTTCCTTTTTAATTTGGCCATAGCTCCTGCCAGGTTTATTGTAGTTGTAGTCTTTCCCACGCCGCCTTTAACATTGATCATAGTTATAACTTCACTTTCACTCAAATATATCACCCACCCTTCATTTCTAATATTTGTAAATATTATATACTATATATTTCAAAATGTAAAATACCATATAATAGCTCCATACTAATATATAGTATTGATACTATGTATTAGTATGATAAAAAATACTATTATAAAGTGTATGATATTTTAGTTATATATTAATTTAATATATAATATATTAATATCTTTACTAATTAGAGATAATATCGTTAAGAGTGCACTTTAGTGTAATATTAATTTTATTTAAATAAAAATTTTTATTGATATTTTATATTAGTTACTTCTGATAATTTCTACTAAATTATCTAAAGTACAATTTAAAGCAATACATAATTTAACTAGAATATTTAAACTTATATATTCATTTTTTTTCATTTTAAATAATGTAGATCTACTTAATATCCCATCTTTTATTAGTGTAGAAGTTTTCATATTGAGATCAATTAAAAGTTTAAAAAACGGTTTATAATTTATATTTGTATCCATAAAATCACCTTCTTATTTTTATTTTATTATACTATGTTTTTTATATCAATGAAAGTGTGTTATTTATCAATATAAATGTTTGACTTTTAAAACAAATAGTATTAGAATTAAAACAAAAGGGAGGAGCTGGTTTTATGATTAAAGACGTTTTGAAAAAAAGATTAAAAGCAGATGGCTACAAATACATCTATGCTATCTATGGAATAAATTTAAAAATTAATCCATATAAACTTAATTTAACGTATGTTATTTATTCGAATTTAAAAATTAATCCATATGATGTGTTATTAACAAATTGCGTGAAGCCTTATGCCTGGGGAATGGAGAATAAAAAGGTAGATGATTTTATAAATTTTCATACTGTTGAAATAAATTCTATGGATGAAGAAGAGTTATGTGAGTTTGTTAAACAAAAAAATACTAAAGAATATGAAATTTTTTATTGTAATTTTGAAAAGAAATTTCATAAAAAAAACGTAAAAATAAATAAAATAAATTTAAAGAAAATTTTGTAAAAAATTGTTTTTAAGTGGTATATAATTATATATATGACATATATATTCGTGACATCTAGAGGTTATTGAGAGGTGATATATTATGAAAAGTAAAAAATTAATGGCAATTGTACTATCTGCAGCAGTTTGTGCTTCGTTATTTGGGTATCAAAATAAATCTTTTAGTGTAAAGGCAGATTCACAGACAGTTCAAACATCTCAAACTACACAAACTAAAGGAAATATAACAAGAATTGGTGGAGTGGACAGGTATGATACGGCTGTTAAAATAGCTCAATATGGGTGGAAGACAGCAGATACAGTATTTATTGCAGGTGCGGAAAATGATAGAGATTTTGCAGATGCTATAGCAGGTACTCCACTTGCATATGATATGGATGCTCCAATACTTTTAACTAGGGCAGCAGCACTTCCTGACAATGTAAGTTCCGAAATAACAGCCCTTTTTGCTAAGGATATTGTAATCCTTGGAGGTACAGCAGTTGTATCACAAGATATAGAAGATGGATTAAAGGCAAAAGGATATAATGTATCAAGAATAGCAGGACAAACTAGGTATGATACAGCTATTCAAATAGCAAAGAAGTTGTGGGAGAGAGAGCCTAATGGAAAAACGTCAGTAGCTATAACTACTGGAAATCAATTTCAATATGCTATGTATGGAGCAGTAGGAAGTGCAATGTACCATTCTGCTATATTGTTTTCTGATGGAACTACGTTGAATAAGGATGTAGAAAATTTGCTTGCAGGTGATGAATCACTTTCTGGAATAGATGTTATTGGAGGAGACAAAGTATTATCTGTAAAAGGTACGTTATATAATAACCGTCCAGATCTATTTCACATAGAAAATTATAATAGTGTTGATGAATTATGTGATGGAACAGGAGGTTTAGGAAGTTTAAATTGTCTTAATGGTGTAGCTGTAGCAAGTAGTACTATATTCCCTGATGCTCTTTCTGGTTCTGTACTAGCAGCTAAGAGTGGGTGTAAATTACTTCTAAGTGATGGCAAGAAAATCAACTATAATATTGATACTGGTGAAAATAATCTATCTACAGGCTTAGTCTTCGGAGGTACAAAAGTAATATCAGATGATGTTATATCCCAAATGCAAGGCATGTTAAACAAAGATTATGCTACTCCTAACGTAGATGGATTAAAAGATAGCGATTTAGTTCCGTTTGCTGATCCTGCATTTAAAAAAGATGCCGAAAAAGCCCTTAATAAAACAGATATAACTGTTGCTGATGCTAAGAGTGCAACTAGTTTAGAATTATTTCAGAATGCTAGTGATGGAGGAGAACAAATAAATAGTTTAGATGATATTAAATTTTTTCCTAATATTACAGTATTAGAAATACACTATGGAACATTACCGGATAGTCTTATAGCTCTAAATTCTATGCCTAAGCTTAAATATTTGGCAGTATGTGATAATTGTAAATATAATACTTCATCTATTAATGCACTATCAAACAATATATCTTTCTGGGTTGATGATAAAGAAGTATCGCACTAGTGGTATGTCTAATAAGGAATAGCTAAGATTTATATTTTAAATCTTAGCTATTTTTTTAAATAAAAATTAAAAAATAAACAAAAAAAATTAAAGAAAAAATGAATAAAAATTAAAGAAAAATATGGAAAAAATAGAAGAAAATTTGCCCTCGTTTGGCCGTATAATAAAACTAAAAGAAAGAGGGTGGTACATTGATAAATGCCATAAAACTTAATATGGGAAAAATAGTAAAAGTGGCAGTTAGCGTGGCTGTTGCGGCAAGCATAGTAGTCCCAAATTTTGTTAAAGCAGATAATTACGGATTCAATGGAAATTGGAATATTTATAAAACACAAAATGTAATGTTTGCTAAAATTTTAAATAGTACAGTTCCAGATAATCCGTCTGCACCTAATAATTTAAATAAGCATAATGTTCAAGCACAGATGGATAAGTACAACAGTAATATTAGTAAATATACTGTTGTAAATAGTATTACAAATGGTGCCACTGTTGGAGAAGATCCGGTTGAAACTGGTGATGTAAAGTTTAAATATTCTTTAGAAACTCTAAATGACAGCAATAACACTGTTGCTGGCTGGTATTCCAGCACCTATGGGCCTCTCTTGGATTACGGAACTCCAAATTATACCAATTTAGATAAGCAGGCAGAAGATTTCCTACGATTTGATAAACTTTTATTTCCACAAGGGAACGATAGGGTATATGTGACGCAAGGGCGGATTAACTATATGAGAGATGCGAAGACAATTGCTACTTTGTATAATGCCAAATATCCTATCGTATTGGATCAAGGTTCAACTTCTGTGGCTGAAAGTGCAAACGAACTAAATGCAAAAAAATTAATTTTCCTTGGCGGTACTGGCAATGCCGGTTGCAATGCAATATTTAGCAGTATGGAGGGCGTTGGCGATAATGGTTATGATATGGTGAGAATTGGAGGAATTAACTCTGAACAGACAGCAAGATTTTTAAAACAACTTCCTGAATCGGTATATGATAGTCCTGACCAACCTGAAGATGGTGTTACAGTAGACAGCTCTGTAAGTTCCAGTTTAGTTAATGGACTTACAGATACACTAAAGAAACAGGGGTTTACTGCTGCAGTAAAATAGGCGTTATCTAAAAATATTGGTGCAGATACAGAGTTTTCTGAAAAAAATGTTAAATCTGGTACACCTGCATTAACAATTACAGGAATTAATGGAACTCCTACAGGTGATGCTAAGAAAGATGCAGCTAATAAAGAATGTGTAAAAATTTACTTGTGCAATCCTACTAGTGGGCAGCTTGTATTCCAATACTTCCAGAAAGGATTTTTTACCAACCAAAATAAGGATGGCACTTATAACCTTACTGTGAAGGTTTCACCAGAAGGTGCAGGTACCGCAGGGGATAATGCAAAATTAAAGGCAGGTGCTACAAAAACTTTGTGGGAAAAGCCTAATGAGGGATATTACTTCACAGGGTGGACCACTAACCCAAAGGATGTAAAAATTGATAGTAAAAATACATTAACGATGCCTGCTGCTAATGTAACAGCAACAGCTAATTTTAGTAATAGCGTTGGATTTGTTAATTTAACAGTAAAATCAAGTCCAGAGGGGGCAGGTACAGTTACAGGAGGCGGAAATAAACGGCTTATTGATGGAAAAGCTATTTTTTCAGGAATAACAGAAACACCAAATAAAAATGCACCTGAAGAAAGCCACTGGCAATTTGATCACTGGGGAGTAACTCAAGGTGATAATGTAGCACCTGATTCCAAAAGTAATATTACTATTATAAAAGATACAACCCTTGTTGCATATTTCAAGCTGATAAATGATTCCCAACCTGTAAATGTTGGTGGAGATGAAAATTCTACGTTAACGATAAATTCTACTGTAGCTGCTGCATGGCACAATGCAGATGATCTGACAATATCCGATGCAGGTGCCGCAATAGCTAAAGAAGGACAACTCGTAACATTTGATGTAAAAACGGCAAGCAATGATTTTCGATATACTGAACGACTAAATGACTTGTATTTTGGCCATAGTTATCCGCCAGATAAATATTTTGATTACAACAGTGGATTCCAGGGAAATCTGGAGCATGTATCCAGACAATACCATAGTTACTCCACCAAACATCACTACTATTGGTGGTGGACAGCAGATTATTGGGGACATATTTACAGGGAACCTGTAAAATGGTATTCTGCATTTCAGTTGAATTTCACATTTCCAGATGAGCTTACAAATCCTCCTGTCGGGGATCTAAATCCAGCATTGCAGAAAAATTTAAATACAAATCTAAATCCAGATGGAACTATGCTGTGGTATATACAGTCAAATCCATTTATTGTCCTAAATAATTCTGTAGAGTATGATAATGCTTTTAACACAAATTATGAGCATGAAAATCATGCATATGAGCAGTGGAAGCAGAATGAAGAAAAGATAGAGTTTTATGTACCATTAACGACACCAATTACAGTTGAAGACGATGGTACAAGGATCAGGGAACCTTATAAAATTAAGATACAAGGAGTAGAAACTAACGGTAAAATAACAGCAACTACGTATGTTAATTTAGATGTTAAAGGAAATATATATAAAGGAATTTATACTACTCCTGTGGGTTAAAATTAAATAAAAAAGAGGAAATTCTAAATTTAGAATTTCCTCTTTTTTTAATACCACTATAGTAAAATTAAAACTTCTCTTACTCTTAATCTGTAAAGTTAAAATAAAATAATAGCTATTTTTGCTTCATCAATATTATAATTTAAAACAAACATAGTAAAGTTAAAACCTGACAGTGTTATTGCTGTCATCTAAAGTTTGTAGATTTAAAACAAATATAGTAAAGTTAAAATCATATGATGATATTAAACGAAAAATAGAACTTTTAAATTTAAAACAAACATAGTAAATTTAAAATATGTTTAAAATAGCCATTTGTTATTTTAATAATACCATTGTAAGTATTAGAAATAAAGGATTTTTTAAATTTTTCCAACTAATTTAAAAAAAATAATTTATTTTTTTTAAATAAAATATCTTCATAAAAGTACTATAATTTTGTGAAAAAGATACATTTTGTGAAATAAATACTATAATAATGTAACTATATAATAAAGGAATAAATGTTATGTTTATACTTAATAGGCTCTTTAAAACATTGATATAAGTGGTCTTTAGACGTATTTAAAACGTAACATTTTAAGAAATACACATATTTATAAAAAATTTTTAAATTTAGGACAATTATTTTTAAAAAATTTTGAACAAAAAATAAAAAAATAAAAAAATTACATTGTACTAAAATTATTGTATAATATGTATATTAAAGAAAAAAAGATAAAAAAATAAGTCCTCTATCACTTAATTAAAATGTTACCAGCATTTTAATTAAGTATATCGAAAAAAAGGTATATAA
>NZ_LROR01000040.1:0-1331 GCF_001675205.1 Clostridium coskatii
TTTAAAGGAGTAATCCGCTTTGAGATGGACCCGCGGCGCATTAGCTAGTTGGTAGGGTAACGGCCTACCAAGGCGACGATGCGTAGCCGACCTGAGAGGGTGATCGGCCACATTGGAACTGAGAGACGGTCCAGACTCCTACGGGAGGCAGCAGTGGGGAATATTGCACAATGGGCGAAAGCCTGATGCAGCAACGCCGCGTGAGTGAAGAAGGTTTTCGGATTGTAAAGCTCTGTCTTTGGGGACGATAATGACGGTACCCAAGGAGGAAGCCACGGCTAACTACGTGCCAGCAGCCGCGGTAATACGTAGGTGGCGAGCGTTGTCCGGAATTACTGGGCGTAAAGAGTGCGTAGGCGGATATTTAAGTGAGATGTGAAATACCCGGGCTTAACCCGGGCACTGCATTTCAAACTGGATATCTAGAGTGCGGGAGAGGAGAATGGAATTCCTAGTGTAGCGGTGAAATGCGTAGAGATTAGGAAGAACACCAGTGGCGAAGGCGATTCTCTGGACCGTAACTGACGCTGAGGCACGAAAGCGTGGGTAGCAAACAGGATTAGATACCCTGGTAGTCCACGCCGTAAACGATGAGTACTAGGTGTAGGAGGTATCGACCCCTTCTGTGCCGCAGTAAACACAATAAGTACTCCGCCTGGGAAGTACGATCGCAAGATTAAAACTCAAAGGAATTGACGGGGGCCCGCACAAGCAGCGGAGCATGTGGTTTAATTCGAAGCAACGCGAAGAACCTTACCTGGACTTGACATACCCTGAATATCTTAGAGATAAGAGAAGCCCTTCGGGGCAGGGATACAGGTGGTGCATGGTTGTCGTCAGCTCGTGTCGTGAGATGTTAGGTTAAGTCCTGCAACGAGCGCAACCCCTGTTGTTAGTTGCTAACATTTAGTTGAGCACTCTAGCAAGACTGCCGCGGTTAACGCGGAGGAAGGTGGGGATGACGTCAAATCATCATGCCCCTTATGTCCAGGGCAACACACGTGCTACAATGGGCAGTACAGAGAGAAGCAAGACCGCAAGGTGGAGCAAACCTCAAAAACTGCCCCCAGTTCGGATTGCAGGCTGAAACTCGCCTACATGAAGTTGGAGTTGCTAGTAATCGCGAATCAGAATGTCGCGGTGAATACGTTCCCGGGCCTTGTACACACCGCCCGTCACACCATGAGAGCTGGCAACACCCGAAGTCCGTAGTCTAACGAAAGAGGACGCGGCCGAAGGTGGGGTTAGTAATTGGGGTGAAGTCGTAACAAGGTAGCCGTAGGAGAACCTGCGGCTGGATCACCTCCTTTCTAGGGAGTCGAAAGATAGAG
>NZ_LROR01000041.1:0-106842 GCF_001675205.1 Clostridium coskatii
TTTATATCCTTTATCCCGTAACAATATATGCTTTTCAAAGTACGCCAATAGTTTTCCAGTTACTTCTAAGTAGTTGCTTAATTAAATATCTTTTCAGAATTTCCATCTACTTTTCGAGTGTCTTCTATCCATAGTACCTAATGAGGCAATCAATAATTAATTCACAAATAATGATATAATTATATTATCATTTTACAATAAGTGAGGTATAGTATGCTGGAAATATTTATTTGTGACGACAATAAATCTTATAGAGATAAAATTAAACAAATCATTGAAAACACTATTTTGAGGGAAGCTTTAGATTTGCATATACCCCTCTGCACTAACAGCCCCATAGAACTATTAAAGTATGTAGAAGATCATGCAGCAACTGGAATTTACTTTCTGGATGTCGATTTAAAAAGTAATATGAATGGAATAAAGCTTGGTGAAAAGATAAGGGACTTAGACCCCTTTGGATTCATAATATTTACAACTATCCATATGGAAATGAGCTATCTTGTCTTTAAATACAAAGTTGAAGCAATGGACTATGTTGCTAAAGACGAAGATGATTTTAAAGCACGGGTAACAAGTTGTCTTATGAAGGCTTATAACATTTATACTAGAGAAAATCTTAGTGAAGGATATATTAAAGTAAATGAAGATTCTAGAATAATAAATATAAAGCTGTCTGATATCCTATTTATTGAGACAAGCAGTACCCCCCATAAGATAAGGGTACATGAGGAAAATAGACAAATAGAGTTTTATGGAAATCTTAAAGATATGGAGCAAAAGCTCACTTCAAGCTTTTATAGGTGCCATAAGTCCTATATTGTAAATAAAAACAAGATTAACGAAATAGATCTGAAAAATAACAAAATCATTATGGTAAATGGCGAAGAATGTCTTGTTTCTTTTAGATATAAGAGAGGTCTTATAAAATGATCATCAAAAAATTTCCCATAAGCAAACTTTTTACAGACGTGATCTTCCCTTCACTGCAAGTTAGCTTATTATGTTGTATTTCAATATACATATTATTTAAAGATAAAGTTACCTTAAATGTAATGAAAAAGTACTTTCTCATATCTTTTGTAGTTGGAGTGGTGCTTCAAACTGGTTCATATACCATAATACTCCCTATCTTTACAATACTAATAATATTTTTATTAAAAAATAGTAAAGACATAAAAAGTACTATAGAAATACTCATAACCATTTTTACAATATACTTTATTAACATCATGTATAATGGAATTTTAAAATTAGATGTTTATAAAACAATATCTTTTAAAAATTGCATTGTTGAACTCATAATTATTCTATTTTTTACACTTTTAATATATATAATTAAAAAGCATATTCCATGTAAACTTAGGAAATCGAGAAAAATTTCACTACAGCAAATAAGATATAGAATGATTCTCAGTATAAGTATTCCTATAGCTTTAAGTATATTCTTTATTTATCCTCTGGTAGATTCAGCAAGTTATTATGGAATATATTTCATAATTGAATGCTATCTTCCACTTGGAATCCCTCTTATTTCAATAATACTCATACTTATAATAATTTATAATTATGACAAGAGTTTAAAAATTGAAATTGATTTAAAAAGAGAAATTGAAGAAAAATATAGAATAGAAGAATATGCACATGTAGTTGAAGAAATGTACAGTGAAACGAGAAAATTTAAACATGATTACATAAATATGCTTATTCCCCTTAAGGAATATATAGATACTTCTAATGTGAATGATCTCAAGGATTTCTTTTATGATAATGTACTCAACATAGACAAAGATATAAAGTGGAATAACACAAATATAGATAAGTTAAAACATATTAAGATACTGCCTTTAAAGGCCCTGATTTCTACAAAACTAATAAAAGCATTATCCTCAAGGATAAATATAAAAGTAGAAATAGTGGAAGATATATCTCAAATATCTATGAACATAATGGATTTATGCAGGATACTTGGAATACTTTTGGATAATGCAATAGAGGCATCAATAAAGTGTAATTTGCCTAAGCTATATTTCTGCATTTGTGTAAAAAAGGATTATGTGATTATAGCCGTTCACAATAACTTTGGGAATACAAAACCAGTGATACACAAAATATATGAAAAAGGTTTTTCAACTAAAGGAGATGGAAGAGGCCTTGGCTTATATATCTTAAAAGATACTATAGATACAAAATACAATAATGTATTTATAAATACATCCGTTGAAGGCAATATGTTTATACAGGAATTATGGATTAAGAATATGCATGGGACATCCTAACTAGGATGTCTTTTTCTTTAACGTAAGTTTTTTAATCTTAACCGTATCAGCTTCTGCTATTTATGAATTCAGTACATCCTCTTTGGACTAATACATAAAATATGCACTAATACCTGTTAATATGTAATGGAAGTTCGGGGCTGCAAACAAAAATTAATCTTTTAAGAAAGGATAAAAAATGGAACCAATTTTAGAAGTAAGAAATTTAAGTAAATACTATAAGAATCAAAAAGTAATTGACAACATCAATATGAAGGTATTCAAAGGAGACATCTATGGTTTTATAGGTCCAAACGGAGCTGGGAAAACAACAACTATAAAAACTATTTTGCGTTTACTAAAACCTTCAAGTGGTGAAGTCTTCATAGGTGGCAAAGATGTATTTAAAAATGGAGAAAACAATCCTTCAGATATAGGAGCTATGATAGACTATCCAAGCTTTTACAACAACTTATCTGGATATAAAAATTTAATGCTCTATGCAAATGTCTTGAATCTAAGCAAAGAAAGAGTTTATGAGGTTTTGGAATTAGTAAAATTGATAGATGATAAAGATAAAAAAGTAAGCAATTATTCTATGGGAATGAAACAGAGGCTTGCAGTGGCAAGAGCATTTTTATCAAAGCCCAAAATTGTAATATTGGATGAACCAACTAATGGCCTTGACCCGGAAGGAGTAAGAGATATGAGAAATTTAATTAGCAAATTAGCTAGGGAAAATGGTACAACTTTCATATACTGTTCTCACATTTTAAATGAAGTGCAAAATATATGTAATAGAGTTGCAATGATAAATAAAGGCAGAATAATTGTTGAAGACTCTATGGAGAATATGCTTAAAAGTGCTAATTCTCTAGAAGACTATTTTATGAAAGCAGTGGGACTTTAATATGATAAAAAATGAATTTGTAAAATTTTTTACTCCTTTAAAAATATCAATATATGGAGGTATCATATTTATATTCATTTTATTGAATGATGTACTATTTGCAGATAAAGGTACAAGCATACTTACTTTTCACAGCTTGCTTTATAACGATATGTCTTCACTTGTGTTTATGCTTCCCATAATTTTATCACCCATAGTTTCAGACATAATTACACGTGATTATGAATCTGGCTGCATGAAATTTGTTGTAATTTATAAAGGTAAAGCAAAAGTGCTTTTATGCAAAATAGTTTCTCTCATTTTAATAACAGGCATAATGATAATTTTTACATTTGCTATTTTAAATGTAATCTATATTTTCAAAGATTCAGTTCAAATTTATATATTTTTAGATATAAAAATGGCATTGCTATTTTTAACTGCACTAATGCCAGTACTATTTATATATGTTTTAATTTCTATACTATCTAAAAACAGCACTATAATATCATTGCTCGTATTTCTTTTAATTGTAATGTCGGACTTTATTCCCAAAGCAATTGGAAATATAACTCCACGAAGATTTTTATGGGAATGTCTTTTAAAAAATCAAACTGATAAATTTTCTATAATCTTATTTTCAATATATATTGTAGTTCTTATATTTTTAAACTTTAAGTTATTCAACAAAAAGGAGCTGATACATTGATACTCAAACTTTTTAAAAATGAAATCATCAAAATTCTGCATTCTAAAAATTTATATATACTTATAGGATTCTTGATATTCATGATTGCAGCAATATGTTATCTTATAAATTTAGATAAAGGGCATATAATAAATAATACACCTATAACACGTAAATACAGCAATCAGCTTAAAATGGACATTTTAAATATGAACAGTGTAATTTTTTTAAAACAATTCAATACAGAATTCATCTTTAGAACAGTGGTACCCTACTTCGCATTTTTCATGACTGTATTTTCAGTTGGAATATTTGGCCAAGACTTTTTCAGTGGAAATATGAAATACTTTGCAAGATTAACTAAAGATCATGTTAATGTATTTAAAGCAAAAGTACTTAGTATTATTTTTTATTCAGCACTAGTAGTTATTTTAACATTGATATTAGGATTTACAATAAGTACCTTTATTTTTAAATTGAGTTTTGATGGTTTAGGAAGAATTGTATTAATTTATTTATCTGCAATAATCCCAGTTGCTTCATTTGGATTGATTATAGGAATAATATCTTTGTTTTTTAAAAACACGACAATCAGTATAGCTATAGGTATTGCAACTTCAATATTTTTAACTGCTTCAGACAGACTTACAATTACAAGTAACTTTTCACCTATAGGAGTACTTGGACTTATGGAAAAGTTCAGAGCTGACAATATATCATTGATCTCTTTACTGATGGTAAATGGAGTATCTGTTATCTATTTGCTAGGTGCTTATTTTATAGGAAGAAAACTATTCAAAAATAAAGAATTTGTCTAAAACTTTTCTAATTATCTTTCAATCTTCAGAGTTTATACTAAAAAAGTACTTTAATCCATTATACTTACATGGTTTAAAGTGCTTTTGTGGTACTTGTCCTATTTTTCATCTTCCTTTATGGAGTTTATTTCTTCAAACCTTTTCTCTGCTGCGTCTATTGCCTCCACACCTGCTTTACATAAAACATTAATACCTTTAACAATAGTTACAATCACAAATGCTTCTACTAATTCTTCCATAGTCAAGCCTGCTTCTATGGCAGCAACGGCATGTGACTTTGCACCACTTACTTCATCATCTAAACTATCCAATATGGCAAAAATTAATTCTCTTGTTTTTTTAGGTAAATGTCCTTCTTGAACTGATTCACGCATGGTTAAATAACCCTTTAATCCATCAGGACAATATTTAGATAAAGCTTTAGCAAAAGGCGGATCCCATTTTAATTCATTCTTATAATAATCAAGTATACTTTCTAAATCTTTCACAATTAATTCCCCCACTTTCATAATATATTATTTTTTCCTTTATTCTACATTTTCATTATAGTATAAAAACTATTTTAAATATAGGATTTTCTAACTCAAAAATCAACTTATACGCAGGCATCTGAAAATCTAAAATTCAAAAAGCTGCTGACAAAATATTTCATCAACAGCCTTACTAATACAAAATACTATATTGTTTAATTTTTAATTAATTTTATCACCATGATACTGCATTCCATAACCAGGCATATTAATGGTAATACCTGTAATTTGTCCATTTGAATTTTTATCAAATGTAGTATCTCCATATAAAATTCTCATAAAGAATTTATCTTGAGATTCAGCAAAAAGCTCGTATTTTTGATTTGTTCCATCTGCTGAATAATAAAGGTGTCCACCTTCATTTGTTATTGAAATATTTCCCATATCCGTAGATTTATATTTACCTACATATTTATTTAATATACTATCATCAAGTTTTATAACATTCTTTGCTTTAGGCATACTATAGTTATTTTTTCCAAGTGCTATATTTGAAAGAGCATATGTAAGTGGATTTATCGTATAGTATCCTGAATTTGTAAGTATGATTATACTTAAGCCTTTATCTGTATACCTTGCTATATTGCTTGTAAATCCAAGTACATTTCCATCATGAAAAACTTCATGACCATTATCTCCATCAGCTATCATCCAGCCATATCCATAGTAGATACCGCTTCCTTTTGCCATTTCAACATACTTTGAAAATATTTTGTCCATAGTTTTCTTGCTTACAAGTTTTTCTGTATCAAGTGCCATATTCCACCTATATAAATCTTCTGTAGTAGAATATAAATTCCCTGCTCCATGTACACCATCAACTATAATTTCATCACTTATTGGTGTTACATCTAAATATCCTTGATATCCACTTGAATTATACATTTTTTCTTTTCCTATATAGCCAATTCCTGTATCATTCATATTTAGTGGTTTAAATATATTCT
The DNA here is from genome assembly GCF_001675205.1 of Clostridium coskatii. Lineage (NCBI taxonomy): Bacteria > Bacillati > Bacillota > Clostridia > Eubacteriales > Clostridiaceae > Clostridium > Clostridium coskatii. The sequence continues at coordinate 6,131 of NZ_LROR01000041.1, forward strand.
TATTTAAATAATTTTCATAATTCATTCCACTTACTTTTTCAACTATATATCCAAGCAATAAATATCCCGAATTAGAATATTCAAATTGAGTGCCTGGTTTAAAATCAAGAGGTTTATTCTTAAAAAAGTTAATTGCAGTATTTATATTTTGTAAGTCTTCAGGCTTCATATTCAAAAATCCAGGCATCTCATTTAAACTTTTAATACCAGATGTATGGGTAAGTAAATTATAGATAGTTATTTCATCTCCACGCGGAAAATCAGGTACGTACTTTGAAAGTTTATCTTGTTCACTTAAGAGTCCCTTTTCTTCAAGCTGCATTATTGCCATTGCTGTAAATTGTTTTGTCATTGATCCTATCAAGAATCTAGTCTGAGATGTATTTTTAATATTTTGTTCAAAGTTTGCCATACCATACCCTCTATTTAAGAGTATATTTCCATCTTTAGCAACTAAAACACTTCCATGAAAGTTATCTGATTTTTGTAAGGCAGTTAAATAATCATCCAACTTTGCAGCAATTATTTTATCATTTGCATAAACTAATTGCTTATTAAAGCTATCTTCAGTATTTTTTTTCATATCAGATATTTTGACTATCTGAGTAGTACTGTCCCAATCAACTAATTGGTTAAATGCTTCACTAAAAAACTCAAGTGGTACAAAAACTTGTCCATAATTTACTATTGGAATTGTGGACAGAGTAATAGCCTTACCATTAGCAGTTACTTTCTCATCTCCACTTTTAAATGTAACATTTAAATTAGAACCTTTTATTGTAATATTACCGTCTTTAACCTGTAAGACAGCATCACTTCTGATTTGTTTAAGTATTGGAATAAGTGGCATCATAACTTTTGAATTTGAATTCACGTATGGCTTTTGATCTAATGTAACCGTCTTATCATTTATCTTTACTACAATCGAACTAGTTTTAGATGCAGTTATAGTTGTTACGGTCCCATCAATTGCTTGTGCACTTACAGGCGTTACAGCTGAATAAGTGACAAGAGTAAGCGATACAAGAAGACCTGATATACACTTTTTAATCATTCACACATCCATCCCTTCAAACTTTTGATTGAGGAATTGCATTTTACAAATCTGACTTACCTTCAATAAAACTCCCCCCTTATCAATATATCATTAAATGATATATTATAAATAAATCATATCATTTAATGATATATATGTCAATGTATAACTTCACTTCCTATATACCTAAATTATACCGTGATTTCGATAAGTAATATTAAAGAAAGTCTTAAGAAAAACTTAAGATTAATTCCACCATTTTTGGTGTATATTCTCTAACTTAAAAATCAACTTACACTTCGATATTTTTAATTATTAAAAATATCCCAAGTATAAGTTGACTTTTGTTTGGGAACTCTATAAATTTTACTTAGAAAATATTAAAGGTTTTTTTCTTTCTGGTGGAGTCATTTTAGTTTTCATATATCCCATGCTCATGGTAGAAACCAATTCATATTTTTCAGGTACCCCATGTTTTTCTTTAAATTCTTTTGTATTTAATAGAGCCTCTGCAAATCCAATCCAGCAAGTTCCAATTCCCATACTATGAGCTGCAAGCATAATATTTCCTGCTGCAAGACTGCAGTCATAAACATGCCAGTGAGATTCTTTATTTCCATAAATAACTAGTACTGTACCTGCATTATTAAATATATTATATTTAGGATTCTTTAACCAACTTTCATATTGACTTAAGTAGGGATATTTCTCCATATTGTTCAATAAATACTGTTTTGTAGCTTCAGATAAAGAATCTATTTCCTCTTTGTCCTGAATAACTACAAATCCCCATGGTTCAAGACCTGAACCAGTTGAAGCTTTTGTTCCAAGTTCTATAAGCTTAGTTATAGTTTCTTTAGATATCACTTCATCTGTATATGCTCGAACACTTCTTTTACCGCTAATGCATTCTAAAACTTCCATTTTATTACCCCTTTCAACACATGTCTTTTTAACTCAATCTTCAGATATACAAAGTTTTAATTAATAGTTAAAGTTGAGTTTTTAATAATCAGTATTCTATGTTTCTAATTCCTTTATATGTTATTTTTCTTTTCTTGTCAATAAAAAATACCGGAAAATTTATAGGAATAATTTTTATATATGATTCAAATAATTAAATTAGTAACTATTTTTCAATAAAAGTGAAGGTGATATCAATGATGGGTTATTATGGATATGGAATGATGGGATACGGCTGGGGACTTCTTATGATGATATGTATGATTGCCTTAACAACTTTAGCTGCTGTGGCTCTTATACGCTACCTTCATCAATCAAGTAAGCCAAATAACCAACCGTCTGGAAACAATAACGCCTTAAATATACTTAATGAAAGGTATGCCAGAGGAGAACTAACTGAAGAAGAATATAGAAACAAGAAAACACAAATTCAATCATAACATTATGTAAAAAATACCAGTAAAAATCACCTGGTATTTTTTAATTACATCCATATTATTTATCTTTCATCTTTTCTGCAAAAAAAGTAATCTTTTCATTAATTAAATATTATGACTTATAGGTAAATAGGCATTTTATATAATTGATCATCGCACTCAAAGGATTGTTTGGAAAAAGCTTTTCCCCAAATAATATAAAGACAATTACAATAACTAATACCAATATATCTTTATAATCCATTTATCTTACACCTCCAAAATAGTAGCAAAATATTTCTTTTACATATCTTTATTGCTATATATTTTTAAAGATATGGAATAGGAAATCAGCATAGCTAAAATTGTTATTAAAAGTAATACAACAGGAAAATACTGCAAAATAATATGTATATACTGTACAGTTAAAGGGGAAAATCTTAATTTGGATCTGCCAATAGCTGCGCCAGCAGGTGCTAAAAAAACTAAAAATATAACAATACGTGATTTCTCCACTCCAAATTCATAAATAACAGGCAGCGTAACACTTATAAAAAAAAGCCCGCCTGCCATGGCTGCTCCATTGACTGTAAATATTTTTATGACATCTAAATTATGTTTATTAATTCCCTGAGCAAAACTCAGAGCTGTTGCCAATACTGCTCCCATAAAAATTACAATGATGGAAACCATATATTTTGAGAGGACTACATCTCTCCTTGTAACCGGCATAGTAAGTGCATATTTATCCCACTTTGCTGTATTGTCGTAGGACATAGTATTTACAACAAGTATACTTCCCAAAAGTATTATAAATACATTCCAAACTTCCATATTATCATTATCGCCCTGTAAAAAATATATTAAACTAAAGACCACAATTGCAATAAGCAAAGATCCTCCACCGTTTTTTAAGTTATACAAATCTTTCAAAATCAACCCATTCATTACTTATCACCCCTAATGTAAAATAACATGATACCCCTCTGTCATAAAAATTGCTACATATCTTTTAAAATCATATCAATATATAAAAATGGATAAATAAACATTTTACATATCTTTATTACTATATACTTTTACTGATATGGAATAGGAAACTACCATAATTAAAATTGTTATTAAAAGTAATATAACAGGCAAATACTGCAAAATAATATCGATATAATGTTTCGCCAAAGAAGAAAGACTTAGCTTTGCAAGTTTAGATTTGGAAATACCTGTAATACCACCACATACTAAAAAAAATACTAAAAATATAACAATACGTGATTTCTCTACTCCAAGTTTATAAATGGCAGGTAATGTAATGCTTATAAACAAAAATCCAACTGCCAGAACGGCCCCAGTGACTTCAAATATCTCCACCATATCTAAGTTATGCTTATAAATTCCCTGGACAAAACACAAAGCTACTGCAATCCCTGCCCCAGTAAGACTTAAAATAATGGAAATCAGATATTTTGAAAGTACCACATCTTTCCTTGTAACTGGCATAGTCAGTGCGTATTTATCCCACTTTGCTATGTTGTCATATGACATAGTATTTATAACAAGCATGCTTGCTAAAATTACCACAAGTCCATTTAAAAAACCCATATTATCTTGTTGAAAAAATATAACCCCAAAACCTATAAGCCAAATAATTAAAAATTTACTACTTTTTTTTAAATTGTATAGATCTTTTAGAATTAACCCCAGCATTATTTATCACCCCTAATATAAAATAGCATGACATCTTCTATAGAAGTGTTGTCCACCACAAGTTTTGGATGCTTCTTTATAAAATCATATTTGTCGTTTATTAAAACCTCATACCCAAATTGATTTTTTCTGTAATTTATAAATTCTTCTTTAGAAAGATTATTGAAATCTGAAGCTCCACACTTCAACATACCCATATTTTCTCTCAAATCATCCTTGCTTTTGCTAAAAACTATCTGCCCCTCGTGAATAAAAGTAATATAATCTGCTATCTTGTCAAGGTCGCTGGTTACATGGGATGACAGCAAAATAGAATGTTCTTCATCTTGAATAAAATCCAAAAATATATCAAGAATTTCTTCTCTGGCAACAGGATCAAGTCCTCCTGTTGCTTCATCCAAAATCAGAAGTTTGGGATTATGAGCCAGTGCAACAGCAATACACAATTTCATCTTCATTCCCCTTGAAAATTCTTTTACAATCTTATCTTTAGGTACCTGAAATTTATCCAGGTAATTGAAAAAAAGATTACTGTCCCACTGTTTATAAATCTTTACCATAAATTTTGAAATGTTTTTTGCATTTAAAGTGTCGTGAAAATTACTTTCATCAAAAACTACACCTATCTGTTCTTTTATATACTTTTCATCTTTTATATTGTCACGACCTAGTATTTTTATCTCTCCACTTTCCCTGCTAATCAAATTTAAAATAGCTTTTAATGTAGTAGTTTTTCCTGCACCATTCTCACCTATAAATCCTACGATACTGCCTTTAGGTACAGAAAATGAAACATTTTTCAAGCTAAAATTTTTATAAGTTTTGTTTAATCCCCTAACACTTATTGCTTCATCCATAATTATTCTCCTTTATATAATAATTTTAGAATATCTTCTAGTTCCTCATATCTAATGCCGCTTACCTTTGCAAGATCCACAGCTTTTTGTAAATGTTCTTCTGCAAGGCGCAGCTGTTCTTCTTTTATAATCTCCATATTCTTGCCTGCTACAAAACTTCCCTTTCCCTTTACTGTTTCAATAAAACCATCTCTCTCTAAATCTGTATAGGCACGTTTTGTAGTTATAACACTGATTCTCAGTTCTTTAGCCAAAAGTCTCATGCTTGGCAGGGCATATCCTTCAGGCAAGGAACCACTTATAATCATGTTTTTTATTTGGGCTGATATTTGTTCATAAATTGGCTTATCGCTGGAGTTGCTTATGATGATATCCAACTAATCACCTCTTATCCTAAATTATGTATTTCATGTATATTGTATATATCATATATATACAATATATTAATATGTACGCTCTGTCAATAGAAAAACTAAAAAAATTCTCTACTACAATTATTACACCGTAGTAGAGAATTCCTTTTTATTTACTCATAAGTTTGGAAACTTCATCTTCAATTTCACTGCTTACAGCACCTGTTCCTCCTAAAATGTTGGTACCTTTTGGAGTATTTTTTATATAAGTTCAAATAAATTTTTATACTTAAATATTTTCTTCTTCAAGCATTCCCATAAGTTCATTTAAATCATCAAAACTCAATATGCCTTTAAGATAATTAAGTACTATCTTAGCTTCAACAACCTTTAATTTTTCCACAGCCTCTTTTGTTTTTGGATAATTAACTATAACTTTTATGGTCATAACCATACCCCTTTTAGCATTTTTACCATAATATGAGATTAATTTTAAAAGGTGATTAATATTATATAAATAGATGGGGGTGATAATCATAATAAGAGCTGCCATATATTCAAGGAAATCAAAATTCACAGACAAAGGTGAGTCCATAGGAAACCAGGTAGAGATGTGCCGGCAATATTTAAACAGGATGTATAACAATATTGAGGAAATAATGGTATACGAAGATGAAGGCTTTAGTGGTTCTAATGTTAAAAGACCTCAATTTCAAAAATTAATATCAGATACAAAAAAGAGAAAATTTACTCACTTAATATGCTATAGACTTGATAGAATATCAAGAAATGTAGCTGATTTTGCAGGTACTCTTGAAATTCTAAATAAATATAATGTATCTTTCATTTCTATTAAAGAACAGTTTGACACATCTTCCGCTATGGGCAGGGCCATGATGAACATAGCTGCAGTATTTGCCCAGCTGGAACGAGAAACCATAGCAGAAAGAGTACGGGATAATATGCTGGAACTTGCTAAAACAGGTAGGTGGCTTGGAGGTACTCCACCTCTTGGATTCAAATCTGAACCTGTAAAATATGCGAATTCTAATGGTAAAGGGAAAAAAATGTTTAAGTTAAGCAGTGTACCAGCTGAAATAAATCTTGTAAAATTTATTTATAACCTATATTTGAGTAAAAAAAACTTTAGTTCTACCGCAAGTTATCTTTGTAAAAAGGAGTATAAAGGTAAAAATGGTGGAGAATTTTCTCGTGGAACTGTACAGCAAATAATACTAAATCCTGTATACTGTACAGCAGATGAAAAAATATTTAGCTGGTTTAAAAGTAAAGGAGCTATAACTTGTGGTATTCCTGATGGAAAGCATGGACTTATGGTATACAATAAAAAAGCAGGAGGTAAAAAAGAAAACCCTATAGATAAATGGATTGTATCTGTTGGCAAACATGAAGCCATTGTCAGTTCTGATATATGGGTAAAGTGTCACAATATACTAGAAGAAAGTAAGAAAAAATCTTCTCCTCGCTGTGGTACTGGCAAAAAATTTTTGCTTTCAGGAATGATTATTTGTGGTGAATGCGGCTCAGGCATGTCCTCCTGGTCTCATTACAATAAAAAGAAAGATTTCTTAGAACGCTATTACAGATGCAACTTAAAAAATAGAGCCAGCAGCAGATGCAAAAATAAAATGTTAAATGCCTACAAGGCAGAAGAATACGTAGAAAAATATTTTTTGCATTTGGATATATCTGCACTTTTACGTATTTATAAATCAGATCCGTCAAATAAGGTAAACAAAGATGCATCAGAAAAACAAATGCTTAGATTAAAAAAAAAGATTGATGCTAATAACAAAATTCTTAAGGGTTTGATTAAAAAATTCTCCCTTCTAGATGACAATATAGATATTTTACAAATAATAAAAAAAGAAATGTCTGATATAAGAAAAGAAAATGTGGATTTGGAAAATAAAATAACTAAATTATCAACTTCTACAAATTCAACTGTCTGTTCTAAGAAATTTTTAAATTCAATAAAAGATCAGCTTTTGGATTTTAAAAAGTTCCTTGCTTCAATGGATATTGACAGTAAAAAATTGCTTTTAAACTCTTTAATAAAAAATATAATATGGTATGGTAAAGATGAAGTTTTACAAATAAATCTTATTGGATGTGATACTAGTATTAAGAAGACGTAATTTCACGGATTGCGTCTTCTTGTGTTTTTGATATGGCAGCTTCTGCACCCTGACCTGTTGTTAGATCTATATTTATACCCTGTTCTTTAAACATTCCCTTATTTATTGCCACATACATAGGTGCATAAAATACAGACCTTGCTACCTCGTTCAATTTTACTGTAACTAATGCCTTGCTATCTTTCTTACTACCACATCCCGTAAAAATAGTAACTATAAATATAAAGGAGAGTAAAATACAACCTATGCAAAACTTCTTTCTAGTCATAAAATCCTCCAAAAAACATTAATATTTATATTATTAATATGAAGGATACTACAATTATGTTAAAATGTTTAGAAATTCTATCATCTCTATAGAGTTTCTAATTGAACGCTCTATATATTTATGAGGTTTCTAACTTAAAAATCAACTTATACGCAAGCATATTTTTACAATAACGAAGCTCTTTTAAATATTTTGCATATAAGACTTAGTAAAAAATTCGTAAAAAATCTAAGGACTTTCGAATTGTTTGAGGTACGAGTTTTCAAAAGTCCTTAGATTTTAGAATTTTTTGCTTAGCCTTATCAAAACATTTAATCGAGCTGAGGGTTGTAAAAAATATGTGAAGTATACGTTGATTTTTTGCTTAGAAACCCCATATTATTTAGTTCCACTTTGAGCAAGTGCTGCTTGAGGTACTAATTTTTCTTTTGGTTTTTGGACTGAAGTTTCATTTGCCATAGATTTAAATGCCACAGACAACATAAGTTTTAATCTATTTAGCTGATTTACCTCACTTGCTCCTGGATCATAGTCTATAGCAGCAATATTACTTCCCTTGTATCTTCTCTTTAATTCCTTTATCATTCCCTTACCTGTTACATGATTAGGCAGACATGCAAAAGGCTGCATACATACGATATTTTTTGTTCCACTTCTTATAAGCTCTATCATTTCAGCTGTCAAGAACCAACCTTCACCCGTTTGATTTCCTATAGAAAGCACTTCAGAAGCATATTTTGCCAGTTCCTCAATGTCTGATGGAGGAGTGAACCTTTTACTATTTTCAAGTGCTTTTCTCATATGCCTTCTAAAATATTCAATACATTTAATTGCCCATTTATTTATGATATTGTCCTTATAACTTCCATCTAAATATTTATATTTGAATTCAGCATCATAAGCACAATACAAAAGAAAATCTGTCAAGTCCGGAACTACTGCTTCTGCACCTTCTTTTTCCAAAACATCTACAATGTTGTTATTAGCTGTAGGATGGAACTTAACTAATATCTCCCCTACTACTCCAACTTTAGGCTTTTTAACTTTATTTAATTCAAGATTATCGAAGTCTTCTACTATGCTGTATATATTTTTTTTAAATTCACTGTGACTTCCACTTTTAACACTTTCCTTACATTTATCAACCCATTTTCTATAAAGAGTATTTGCAGATCCCGGTATCTTTTCATAAGGCCTTACTTTGTACAACACTCTCATAAACAAGTCTCCATATAAAAGTGCAATCATAGCCTTATTTACAAGTCCAATGGTAATTTTAAATCCTGGATTTTTTTCTAATCCCACTGTGTTTAGGGATATTACAGGTATATTTTCCATACCAGCTTCTCTAAGTGCTTTTCTTAAGAAACCTATATAGTTCGTAGCCCTACATCCTCCCCCTGTTTGAGAAATTATTAAAGAAGTATTATTTAAGTCATATTTTCCAGATTTTAATGCCTCTATCATTTGTCCCACTACTATTATGGAAGGATAGCAAGCATCGTTATTTACATATTTAAGTCCCTCATCTACTGCTTTCTTATCTACAGAAGGTAGTACCTCCAGGTTATATCCAGATGCTTTAAAAGCTTCCTGCAGAAATTGAAAATGTATAGGTGACATCTGAGGACACAATATAGTATGCTTTTTCCTCATTTCTTCAGTAAACAGTACTTTTTTATAATCAGTTCCAACTTTATGAGGTTTAAAACCAGATTTATCTCTCTCTTCAATAGCTGCTTTAAGAGAACGCATTCTTATTTTAACAGCCCCCAAATTACTACCCTCATCAATTTTAAGTACTGTATATATCTTTCCGTATTTATTTAATATTTCCTGAGTTTGATCTGTAGTCACTGCGTCTAATCCACAGCCAAAGGAATTTAATTGTACAAGTTCTATATTGTCCTGTTTAGCCACAAAACTTGCTGCAGCATATAATCTAGAATGATATACCCACTGATCTACTACCCTTAAAGGTCTTTCTACTACTCCAAGGTGTGCCACAGAATCTTCAGTAAGTACTGCCATACCGTAAGATGTTATTATATTAGGTATACCATGATTTATTTCCGGATCAATATGGTAAGGTCTTCCTGCAAGTACTATACCCTTTTTACCTGTATCTTTAAGATATTTTATTACTTCTTCACCTTTTGACCTTACATCATTTTTTACATTTCTACTCTCTTCAAAAGCTTTTGCTACTGCAGAGGATATTTCCTTTTGAGGTATATTAAACTCTTTAAGTTCTTCTCCAAGTCTCTCCGCCAGCTTGGGTTCGTTATTCAAAGACAAGAATGGATTTTTAAAATTAATATCTTTCTCCTTTAGTATATCCATATTGTTTTTTATAACTTCAGGATAAGATGTTACTATAGGACAGTTATAGTTATTATCTGCATTTTCTTGTTCTTTTTTCTCATAAGGTATACATGGATAAAATATAAAATTTACTCCTCTATTTATAAGGTCCATTATATGTCCGTGGACCATCTTTCCAGGATAGCAAACTGACTCAGAAGGTATTGTTTCTATTCCAAGTTCGTAAATTCTCTTTGATGAACGAGAAGATATTTCTACTCTAAATCCCAGCTCAGTGAAAAATGTAAACCAAAATGGATAATTTTCGTATAAATTTAACACTCGAGGTATCCCTACTATCCCTCTTTTTGCCTCGCTCTTTTTAAGAGGAATGTAATTAAATATTCTTTTATACTTATAGGCAAAAACATCAGGCACATCTTGACTTTTACGTTCTAATCCTGCACCTCTTTCACACCTGTTTCCAGATATAAATTCTTTTCCATCGGAAAATTTATTTACAGTTAAAAGACAATTGTTAGCACACTTTCCACATCTTCTCATAGATACTTCTGATGTGAAATTGCCTAGTTCATTTTCACTTAAAAGTGTACTTTCACACCCAGCCTGATGTCTTTCCTTTGCAATAATTGCAGATCCAAAAGCTCCCATAAGCCCTGCTATATCAGGTCTTACTACTTCCCTGCCAGATATGATTTCAAAGGCTCTAAGTACAGCATCGTTATAAAAAGTTCCCCCTTGTACTATTACCTTTTCTCCAAATTCTTTTGAATTTCTCATCTTTATTACTTTAAATAAAGCATTCTTTATAATTGAATAAGAAAGTCCTGCAGATATATCTCCTACTGAAGCTCCTTCTTTTTGAGCTTGTTTAACTCTCGAATTCATAAATACAGTACACCTGGAACCCAAATCCACAGGTTTTTGGGAAGTTTCTGCAGCTTTTGCAAAGTCTTCTACACTCATATTAAGTGATTTAGCAAAAGTCTCTAAGAAAGATCCACATCCAGATGAGCAGGCTTCATTTAAAATTACGCTGTCAATTACCTTGTCCTTAACCTTCAAGCATTTCATATCCTGTCCACCAATATCCAGTATAAAATCTACTCCAGGCTGGAAAAATTCTGCTGCCTTATAGTGGGCAATAGTTTCAACTTCACCTATATCCACATGCAGTGCTGCTTTTATAAGATTTTCTCCATAACCTGTAACTGCTGAACCTACTATATGTGCACCTTCAGGCATCTTTTTGTATAGATCATTTAATATTCTTACAGACGACTTTAAAGGGCTGCCTTCATTACCCTTATAGAAAGAATAAAGTAAATTTCCTTCTTCATCCATAAGTGCCGCCTTAGTTGTAGTTGATCCTGCATCTATTCCAAGATAACAGTTTCCTCTAAATGTATTCAAGTTCGCTCTTTTTACCACACTGGTACTGTGTCTTTTCTTAAACTCATTTAATTCGTTCTCATCTTTAAATAATGGTCTTATGGTTTGTATTTCATCTGCTGAAGAATTGCTTAAATTAGGAAGCCTGTCTACTAAATCTTCAGCAGAAATAACTTTTCCATTTTTAGAAGAAATAGCTGCTCCAAGTGCTACAAACAATTGAGGATTTTCAGGAAAAATCACCTGCTTATCCGTAAGCTTTAAAGTTTCTATAAATCTTTTTCTAAGTTCTGATAAAAAATACAGTGGTCCACCTAGAAATGCCACATTACCTTTTATAACTTTTCCACAAGCAAGTCCACTTATTGTCTGATTTACAACTGATTGAAATACAGATACTGCAATATCTTCTTTTGCAGCTCCCTCATTTAAAAGAGGTTGTATATCAGTTTTGGCAAATACACCACATCTTGCTGCTATAGGATAAATCACTTTGTAATTTTTAGCTAATTCATTTAGTCCCTGCGCATCTGTTTGAAGAAGAGATGCCATTTGATCTATAAATGCACCAGTTCCACCTGCACAAGTTCCATTCATTCTTTGATCAATTCCACCATCAAAAAAGGTTATCTTGGCATCTTCACCGCCTAATTCTATTGCAACATCCGTCTCCGGTATAAATTGTTCTATGGTATTAGTGCAAGCTACTACTTCTTGAATAAACGGTATGTCAAGCCACTTAGATACAGATAACCCACCTGAACCCGTAACCATTACAGTGATATTTGAATCCTTTAATTTTTCATAGGCATCTTTAATAACTTTAGCTATAGTACTTTTTATATCAGAAAAATGTCTTTGATATTTATGATATACTATACTATCTTTAATATCTGATATAACTATTTTTACTGTAGTTGAACCTACATCAAGACCTACATGAAATAAATTTTTCATAAGCAATCACCTTTTAATAAAATAATAATTTGAAATAGTACATTGATATTGTAATATATTTTCACTCAACAATAAACAGGAAATAATAGCTTTTATCCATATGCTTTATAGTATATGCCATTACAACCCATATTTAGAAAATAATTCTACGAATATGCCGCATAGTTACAATACAATTTGGATTTAAACTGTGTTTAAACCTAATTCAGTAATTATATTATAACACATGTTACCCCTTAATTAATTTTAAGTTTAAAATACTACCATAATATAAATTAATATGTGAGTATTTTCATAGCTATGTGTTGAATTTTGTGATGTTATAGTCTTTTCGTCAGGAACAATAAATTACGAGCCTTCATATAATAAATCATAGTTTATAATAAGACATTTGAAAGAAAATGCCTAAGCCTAATAAATGCCAATTAATAACTGTAAACTGGCGGGAGATGATATTTTGAGTAAATTAACAGTAAAAGATGTATTTATGAACTACCATTCACTTAAAGGATTTACTAAGGCCTTGACTGATATAAGCTTTTCCGTAGAAGAAGGAGAATTTTTAAGCATAGTAGGTCCATCAGGCTGCGGAAAAACTACACTTTTAAATATAATAGCAGGTCTTATAAAGCCTTCTTGTGGTGAAATATTTATAGATAATGAACCCTTAGCTTCTGCTTCCTCAAAACTTGGATATATGTTTCAAAGAGATCACCTATTTGAATGGTCCAGCGTGTGGAACAATATAACTCTTGGTATAAGAATACAACATAAATCACCAGACTTATACAAAGACAAGTTAACTTCTCTACTTAAAAATTATGGTCTTATGGACTTTGTAAATTATTACCCGGATGAACTATCGGGGGGTATGCGTCAAAAGGTTGCCTTAATAAGAACTCTTGCCTTAAATCCTGAAGTTCTACTTTTAGATGAGCCTTTCTCAGCACTAGATTATCAGACTAGATTAAATATAAGCGATGAAATATTTAAAATATTGAAGAGGGAAGGAAAAACAGTCATAATGGTAACCCACGATATATCAGAAGCTATATCTATGTCAAATAGAATAGTAGTACTTTCAAAAAGGCCTGCTAAAATTAAAAAAATATTTGATATAACTTTCAGTGAATCTTATAATTCTCCTTTAAAATGCAGGGAAGACCCAGAATTTAGAATTTACTTTAACAGCATATGGAAGGAGTTGAATTATTAATGTTGGATTACAACAAGGAACACCAAATATATATAAACAATATAGTAACTAGAAAGAAGAAAGTTATATTAAGCAGAATTATAATTTTAATAGCTTTTTTTGCATTATGGGAAATAGCAGGCGACCTTGGATGGATAGATCCTTTTCTAACCAGTACACCATCTAGAATGTGGAAAAACCTTATAAAGCTCTATGCAGAAGGAACTCTATTTAGACATATTGGCATAACTTGTTATGAAACCATACTGGGATTTTTACTTAGCACAGTTCTCGGAACTATAATTGCTATACTTCTATGGTGGTCTGACTTCATTTCAGATGTACTTGACCCTTATATAGTTGTATTAAATGCACTTCCTAAAATTGCCTTAGCACCTATAATAATATTTTGGGCAGGAAATGGTATGTCAACTATCATTGTAATCACCATATTAATTTCTGTAATTGTGACCATAATAAATGTATTTCATGGGTTTAAAACTGTAGATAGAGATAAAATCAGGCTTCTAAAAACTTTTGGAGCTTCAAAGCTACAAATTCTCATTTATCTTATAATACCTTCTTCAGTACCTACTTTAATATCTGCTTTAAAAATAAACGTAGGCCTGTCCTGGGTTGGCGTAATAATGGGAGAATTCCTAGTAGCAAAAGAAGGCCTTGGTTTCTTAATCATATACGGAGGCCAAATATCACAGTTAGATACAGTAATGGTTAGCATAATCATACTTTCAATTTTAGCTTATCTAATGTACAGAGCAGTAGAACTTGCAGAGAAAAAACTGACAAAAATAATGCTTCATTAAATTGCAGGATTGTAAATAATTAATTCGTATTTTAAAAAAATTACGAAGCAAAGCTTTTGAAAATAGCAAAGTTCAAATAACAAAGAACAGATAAAGATGATTTCCATCGTACCTCAGGAAATCTATAATTTTAATATTTTCCGACGTTAGGAAGAAATTTATCTTTATTTGATATTTGAACTTTGACCTTTGTTCTTTAAAAATATTGCTTCATTAAATACATAAAATTGTTATTCTGGTTGTTTAAATTTTACCTCGTCCCCCACTTCTCTGGATATTTAATCTATATAATTTATTTGCTCCAATATGCAAACGCTTTTCCTCCAGCATTTTTACCTAACATTTCAACTTTATATTTTCCATCTTGTGTGGCATTTATTTTTTCTTTTCCATTTGAATTTGCTTTTATTACTTTCAAAATATTATATTTGTCATCTATAACTACTATATTAAATTTGCCTTTTTTAACATCAGACTCGAAGTTTAAATTTATAGAATTTCCATTTTTTAAGTTCACAGAATCAAGTATTTGTGTTCCAGTAAAACCTTTAAATTTTTTTGATAATTTAGGAGAATCAGAATCATCGAAAGAATTCCATGTATAGTAAGCCCATTGATTTTTTAAATTAAAATTTTTCAAATCTATATCAGAAACTTGTTGCTTACCATTGTTAACGTAGTTGTTATAGACAGTTTTCATCAATACAAATCCTATAATGACTATTAATACTATTATTAATAATGTATGTCTATTTCTAATTTTCATTTAATAAACCACCTTTCAATAAATATTTAATTTTGTATATATTTAATTATGTCTCAACTTTACCTCATCCCCAGTTATTTATATAAGCAATTACATCTTACTATATAAATACTATATCTCTTGTTTAAAATCCTTTACATTCTGCAATAATATAAAGTTTCTAAGCCAAAAATCAACTTATGCATAAAATCAAATAACAAAATTGAAAACACCTTTAAAAACTTTTCCATAAGTCTTAGCGAGGCATTTTAGAAAATCTTAGGAGCTTAGATATGTTTGAGGTACGAGTTTAGCTAAGATTCTTAGATTTTCAAAATGCCGATCTTTAGACTTGTCAAAAGTTTTTATGGTGCTAAAATTTGTCATTTCATAATTTGTATAAGTTTATTTTTCACTTAGAATTACTTCTCAGTACATTTTTGAAATATAAATGGAATATTTTTAGAAAATATGGATATAAATTTACTAGAGAACCATGAAATTCCATAGGAACTGAGGAGGATTAAAATGAGCTACTTTCAAGAGGCTAACGAATACTACAATGACAGGGATTACAAAAAAGCTATCGATATGTATGAAAAGGCAATACAAATAAAAGATAATGAAGCATCCTCACTGTATAATTCAGCAGTATGTTTCATAAAACTTAAAGATTATAAAAAAGCAATTAACTTATTAAATTCTGCTCTAAATATAAAGAGAGAAAGTAAATACTTTTTTAACCTGGGATATTGCTACACTATGCTAAAAGATAACAAAAAAGCCCTCATATATTTTAACAACGCATGGTGCTTAGATAATGAGGACTCTGATTGTGAAAAAGCAATAAATGCCATATTGAAAAACTATATAACAAAATCAAAATAAGTAAGTACCACTCTAACACAATATGAGTGGAACTTACTTATGCTACCATTCTCCTGCTATCTGTGCATCTTTATGATCAAGTTGAAATCTCCTGCTGTCAAAATAATTTCCACCTTTGTAAAAGGTAGTATCCACATTTATCCACTTTTCTTCTTCAGGAATATATACTTGATTCCACGCGTGGCTCACCCAACTTATTCCATTAAATCCCTCTCCAGTTATAAGCCTTACTTTCATGTTATTGGCTCTAGCCATAGCCACATACAGACAAGAATAGTCAAAACAAATTCCCTTTCTAGAATAAAAAGTTGGGATTGCACCTGATTTTACATTGAATTCATTATTCAACACCTTATTTGCCTTATCATGGTCATAGCTTATATTAGTACCTATCCAATTATATAACATCTCTGCTCTTTCATTGGTATTGCCTCCTTCTGAGGCAAGTGCTTTAGCTAAACTATTTATTTCACTATTGGATTTTACTCCTTCATCTAAAGTAACTCCATTATAATAAACTACTGTATTGGCTTCATTTTTAACCCTATCTAATTCATCTACACTTTTTGTTTCATTTGAATTTGCATTTCTTATTACTATTTTAAAAGAATTATTTATTACATTTGGCAGTTGTTTTGCGATAGTAGAATTAGTAACGGGAATAACTACTTCTTTGCAAATACTCTTATAAGGCTTTGATCCCTCTAAGTATGTGCTCAATTTAGGACTTACATTTAATATAGACATTATATTTAATATAAATACAACTAAAAGTGCATAGCATACTGCCTTAGGCAATTCAAATACCATTCCTGCTATTCTCTTGAACATGTTCCCCTTTGGTCTTAAAAACCTATCTATACTATCTAACACAGGATAGAAAATAATACGATTTACTAAATTAAAAAATAATTTTATTATTCTATAACATATAAATATTAGAATGGGAAGCAGAACTGCATATACTATAAAGTTATTGTTATCAAAGTATTGTGTGAGATTTTGAGGTATTAAATTATATATCTTTTCATATATACCCTGGTCATGCTGTATAAATATCTTCTTACCAAAATATATCCCTATTATCAGAGATATTATAAATGAAATGCTTCTGCTTACATCATCAATATCCAATTTTAAATCATTAGAAGAAAACTTAAATAAAAATCCCTTTATGATGGGATATAAAAATATTACCCCTATCATTAAAGTTATAGGGTTTACTTTCATAATAATAATCACCTCTAAATGGCAAAAAATTTATTGATAGTGATTATACATCACTTCATATACAAGCATTCTAATCCTTTAATAATTCATTTAACGTATTCTTTATATCTGTCCATAAATACCCCCTTCTTAAAAGATATTCTCCAAGCCGCCTATATATTTTATTTCTATCTGTTTCTGATTTAGTCATTATCCTATACCTTTTACTTGCCAGATTATATAGTTCATCCTTACTTTTTTCCTGCATATTTTCTTGAAAACTTTCCTTTTTCTCATCTTCTAGCTTGGCATACTTTTTTATGACTTTATCCGATACTGCCCTCGCCTTTTCAAAACTATATCCGCTTCTTGCCAAGTAGTTTCCTAACTTTTCATATACTTTTCTTATGTTGTTTTCACTTTTTATAAGCACAGCATACTTTTTTTGTGCTATGTTAAAAGCAGCTTTTTCCTCCTGTTCTTCATCTATAAGATCCAATTTTTTACTTATAATATCCTCACTTATTCCTTTTTTAATGAGGGAATATCTTATTTTATTTTTACCTTGAGAATAAATTTTTTCTTTTATATAAAGTTCTGTAAACTTATCATCATCTACGAACTTGTATTCTTTTAAAAACTTTATAGTTCTTGAAATAGCATTTTCATCATATTGTTTTTGAGCTAATTTATCCTTAATCTGTTTTTCTGTTTTATAAACCTTCTCTATAATTTTCAATGCACAACTTTTACATTTTATAAAATTATCTTCTTCAATTATACTTTTTAAATAATTCATATCAACAGACGTTCCCTTTGATATGCCATAACTATACACAAGTTCTGCACTGCAGGCAAATGCAAATTCTTCATTTATATATACATTTACCCTACCTTTATTTTTCTTTTGTAATTCAATTTTAGTTACTGTATAATTACTCAACCTAGCCCTCCCCCATATTATTCATAATTTCATTAGTGAAAACTGCTGCGTTTAGATTCTCTTTTTAAAACATGAACCGTTGGATCTTTTAAGACAGTTCTAGCCACTTCGTATATATTTTCTCTAGTTATACTTTCAATTTCATCTATATCATCAACACATTTATATATACTTTCACCTTCTATAGCCTGATGTAAAACATAATTTCCTATATCCGTGGCATCTTCAAGGGTAAATACTACTGCAGTTTTTAATATCTTCTTCATTAAGTTTATAGTATTATCATCAAATTTTATTTCCTCATTCTTTACTTTATATATGCATTTTTCTATAGTATCCATAGCAGATTTTATATTCTTTTCACTGACTGAAGTATATATATAGAGAGTCTTTACTCCCGTAGTTAAATCCAAATCCGTATATACGTCATAAGCAAGTCCTTTTTCCTCTCTTAGTTTTCTAAATAAAATAGAATTGCTGCTTTCACCAAATCTATGATTCAATATTTTAAGTGCCAATTCCTCTTTTTTATTTAATCCATAAAAAGTAAAAAGATACACAATAGTACTCTGTTCTATATCTTTTTTATAAGAAACTTCCCTACAGGGTATATTTTGTTCAATTATTATGTCGTTTCTAGTAAATTCCTTGTACTTCCAGTCTTTAAAATATTTCCATATCAAATCATAAATCTCTTCGTGTTCATAAGAAGAAACTACTGTTATGAAGCAATTATTGGGAACATAATAATTATTATAAAATTCTATTAAATCTTTCCTTGTAAATTTAGTTACTCCCTCTTCATCTCCTGCAGTATCATATCTCAATGGACCTTTTTTAAAAGCTAGTTTATTTACTTTTTCAAAACTATAAGATTCTATATCATCTTTACTGCTTTTTATTTCTGATAATATAACTTCTCTTTCCTTTTCAATTTCTTCATCCGGAAATATAGAATTCATAAACATATCGGAAATAATTTCCACAGACTTTTCTAATTCTTCCCTTAATGAAGTAATACTATACACTGTAGAATTATTGTCTGTGTATGCATTATATTCTCCTCCCAGGATTTCTAAATCATTGTTTAATTTCTTATTGTCTCTAGACTTAGTACCTTTAAAAAGCATATGTTCAATAAAATGTGATATACCCTTTTCCTGAACACTTTCATATATAGCTCCTATTTTAATCCCAGCATGAAAAGCCGCTATATAAGTATCTCTTTTTATAGTAATAAGTTTTATACCATTAGGTAAAACTTTCTGTCTAGCATCAAACATATAAATTCTCCTCTTTAAATAAAAACTATCGTACATTATATTATAATTTATATACAGTGAAATAGAAAGAGCATAAAATTAGACTAATTGTTAATTACAGAAAATTAAATTAAAATTTGATAATATGTATATACTATGATATGATAAACTTTGTTTTGTAATATAAAAAAGAAAGAGGAGTTTTAATGGAAAATATTAATTTTAGTGATTTAAATTTAGATTCTAAGGTTCTTCAAGCAATTGATGATATGGGATTTGAAGAACCATCTCAAATTCAAGCTGAATCAATCCCTGTAATACTAGATGGGAACGACGTAATTGGTCAGGCACAGACAGGTACAGGAAAGACCTTAGCTTTTGGAGCACCTATGTTAAGCAAGATAACTACCAAAAGCAAACACATCTCAGCTCTTATAGTTACTCCCACCCGAGAACTTGCAATTCAAGTAAATGATGAGTTGTCCAGAATTGCTAAATTCAAAAAAGTAGCCCTATTACCTATATACGGTGGTCAACCTATAGACAGGCAGATTAGATCTTTAAAAAGAGGTGTGGATGTAGTAGTAGGCACCCCTGGGAGAATACTTGATCATATAAAGAGAAAAACTTTAGATCTTAGCAATATAGAATTTTTAATATTAGATGAAGCAGATGAAATGTTGGATATGGGTTTTATAGAAGATATAGAAAACATAATAAAAGCCGCAAATTCTAACAGACAGACATTACTTTTCTCTGCTACTATGCCAGATCAGATAAAGAAATTGTCTTCCAGGTATATGAAGTCAAATATTAAGAGTATAAAAATAGCTAAGAACACATTGACTGTAGATAAAACAAAACAATATTACTATGAGATAAAACAAAAAGATAGATTTGAATCTTTATGTAGAATTCTAGACGTAGATGAGCCTTCAAGTGCCATAATATTTTGCAAAACCAAACGTGGTGTAGATGAATTAGTAGAAGGTTTGCAGGCTAGAGGATACAATGTAGAAGGTATGCACGGTGACATGGGACAGAACCAGAGATTAAATACCCTTAGAAAGTTTAAAGAAGGTTCCCTTGAATTCTTAGTTGCCACAGACGTAGCTGCAAGAGGTATAGATGTGGAAAATGTCTCCCACGTTATAAATTATGACCTTCCACAGGATACAGAATCTTATGTTCATAGAATTGGAAGAACCGGAAGGGCAAACAAAGAAGGTATTGCCTATTCTTTAGTAACACCTAGAGAATACATACTTTTAAAGCAAATAGAGAAGTTCACCAAAAGTAAGATAAGAAGGAAGGAAATTCCTACAGTAGATGATATCTATGAAGCTAAGTATAAAAATATAGAGGAACAAGTTAAAAGCATTATATCTGAAGACAATTATAAAAACTTTATTCCTATAGCAACTGAATTAGATGAAGAATACAATCTAGTAGACGTAGCAGCTGCTCTTATGAAAATAATTTTTGACAAAGAATTGAGCTTTGATTATAAGGAAAATTCCTTAACTGTAGATGAAAAAGATGTTAGGTTATTCCTCTCAATAGGTAGAATGGATAATTTAACTCCTAGAAAACTTTTAAAATTTATAAGTGAAACTTCTTCAGTCGAAGCCTATGAAATAGGTGATATAGATATACTAAATAAATTTACATTTATAAATGTCCCAGAAAGAGTATCTTCTATTATATTGAAAAAAACTAATGGTAAAAAACTTCAGGGAAGAAGAGTTTCCGTTGAAGTGGCTAAAAGCAAAAAATCTCATTAGTTTACTTTAAGTATACTATTTAAACGTCTTATAATAAAACAATTAAGCCCTATGTCCCAAGGAATACGTCTCAATTTAAGGGTTTTGGGGCTTTTTGTAATTTAAAAATATTGTTTCTAAATTATATATACACATATAAAATTGCAAAAATTTTTATCATAATAATATTTACCATAATACCTCATATTAAATAGATTTTAAAGCAATACTTTAATAGAAAAGGAGATTTACAATGTCTAAAATATTTTTTAAAGGCAGTTGTATGCTGAATCCTGTACCTTCAGTACTTATAACTTCAAAAAGTAAAAATAGCGATATAAATGTGTTCACTGCTGCCTGGATAGGCACTGCATGTACTAAACCACCTATGATTACTATAGCTATAAAACCAGAGAGATTATCCTATAAATACATAAAGGAGACAATGGAATTTGCAGTAAACCTTCCCTCTAGAAATTTAACCAGAATTGTAGATTTATGCGGTGTAAAATCTGGCAGAGATTTTAATAAAATAAAAGAATGTAAATTAGAATTAGAAAAAAGCGAAAAAATATCTGTTCCTTGCATAAAAGAATGTGCTGTTAACATGGAATGCAAGGTTAAAAGCATAATTCCTCTTGGAAGCCATCATTTATTTATAGCTGAAATTTTATCGGTTCACGTAGATGAAAATCTAATAGACAATAAGGGGAAAATACGTTTAGAAAAAGCTAATCTCATATGTTATTCTCACGGAGAATACTTTCCTATAAATTCAAAACCTCTAGGCAAATTCGGATTTTCCGTCAAGAAGAAAAGGTAGTTTTAAATTAAAATACATATAACTTAAAAATAAACCTATACGTAAGAACATTTTTACAACAAACAAGTGCATTTAAATATTTTGTACATAAGTCTTAGTAAAAAATTCGTAAAAACTTAGGGCTTTTGAATTGTTTGAGGTACAAGTTTTCAAAAGTTCTTAGTTTTTTTAGAATTTTTTATCTAGACTTATCAAAATATTTAACCGGACTTGTGTTTGTAAAAAATGTTCGGAGTATAAGTTTATTTTTCCTTAAAATACCTACATGGATATTTTATTCTCCTACATCTATCCATTCTCCTTTTGTAAGTTCACTTATTTCTGAGGGACTTATTTTAAGTGCATATTCTTTAGATCCTGCTGCAGGATAAACATAATCGAAGTCCTTTATTGAATCGTCCAAATAAATTTTAATATTATTTTTTAATCCAAAAGGACACAATCCTCCTACAGGATGACCTGTAATTTGAAGCACCTCATCGTGATCTAGCATTTTTGCCTTAATTTTAAAATTCTTTTTAAATTTCTTATTGCTTACTCTAAGATCTCCTCTCATAACTATGAGTATATCCTCATCTTTAAGTTTAAATGCTAAAGTCTTTGCTATATACTTAGGATCTGTATGTATAGTCTCCGCAGCCTCTTGAACAGTTGCTCCACTTGACTCCAATTTAAATACTGGATTTTCCAATCCCTTCTCTAAAAAGTAATTAACTACATTTTCTACACTCATATTTTTATTCCTCCATTTTTTATACTCAAAAAAATCTTCCTGTAGATAAGTCTACAGGAAGATTTATATTCTTCCACTTCTTATCTTTCAGGTAATACCTGCTGGAATTGGCACCGTTGGATTACATCCAGGTTGCCGGGCTTCATAGGGCCAGTCCCTCTGCCGCTCTTGATAAGAACTTAATATTTAATTTAATAAATTGTAGCAAACTGCTAATTATTTGTCAACATATTTTCATCAATTTAACTTATAAAAATAAAACATTCAACACACTTATTTTACAATAATTTTTCAACCTGCACATCATAACTTCCATCAGGAGATGCCACAGTTGCCTTTTGACCTACTTTTAGTTTATAAAGTGCCTTTCCTAAAGGAGACTCTATACTTATCTTCATATTCTTAACATCTGCTTCTACTGTACTAACTAAGGTAACTTCTTCAGTTTCATCTACGTCACAAAATTTTACTAATGCGGTTTTATTTATATCGAATACATCTGCTTCCGAAGAGCTTTCGATTATTACTGCATTCTTGAGCTGAGCTTCAAGTTCCTGTATTCTAGTCTCAGTCATAGATTGATCATCTTTTGCAGCATCATAATCTGCATTTTCACTTAAATCACCTTGTGCACGTGCTGCTTTCAACGCTAACTTGATTTCTACCCTCTTAACTGTTTTTAAATATTCTAATTCATCTTCTAACTTTTTTTTACCTGATTCTGTAAGAATCACATCTTGCATAAAAAAATCACCCACTATTCTAAATTTTATCTGATGGCTACCTACTGTAACACTTTCACTAAGTAAGATTCATTGATAAGGCTTTGCTGCAAAACTTGATAAATTTTGTATAAGTTTAATAGCTTTTATACATTTATTTACTTTACTATTTTATTATAATATTACTAATTAAATAATACAAGTTAAATGACGAAATCACTTATTATGCATACTATTTAAACCCATATTCCGCAAATAATGTGACGTTAAGATCATATTGACATTAAAATATCTATCATTATATAATATTATTGGAAGTAAATTTGAAAAGACATTCTCACAATGAATTTGTGTGTAATGAGAGCATATAAATCTAAGAATTTCTTACTTGGATTTTATGTGCTTTTTTTGATGAATAAACTACGAAATTAAATAGAAATTATATATAGGAGGCTTTGACTTATGAAAATAAATTTGAAAGATATTTTTCTTATACTAGTAGGTTCACTTTTCGTAGCTTTTGGCACTTATTTTTTTCTAGCTCCAAATCATATAGCAGCTGGAGGAACAAGCGGTATCGCTATAATTATAAACAGTATATTTCCAAATATTCCAATAGGCCTTTTAATGATGGGCATGGAAGTTATACTTTTTACCATTGGTATAATTGTAATAGGACCTGTGTTTGGTGGTAAGACCATATTTTGTAGTTTTTCTATATCCGCTCTTGTACTTTTAATGGGAAAAATATATCCCAATATAAAGCCTTTCAGCAATGATACTTTAATTCAACTTATATTAGGCATACTCATATGTGGATTAGGTATGGGAATTGTATTTAACTTAAACGCCTCTACTGGTGGGACAGATATAATTGCAAAAATAATAAACAAATACACTCAAATAAGCATAGGCAAATCTGTTCTAATGGCAGACATCGCAATAACTATAGCAGCAACCCTAATACTTGGAGTAAGCAAAGGAATGTATGCAATTCTTGGAGTAATATTGAACTCTACTATAATTGATAAAGTTATATTAAGTTTGAACTCCTATAAGCAAGTTGCTATAATAAGTAACAATGGTGAAAATATAAAAAAATATATTGTAAATGAACTATCTAGAAGTGCGACTATCTATTACGCCAAAGGAGCCTATAAAAATAGCAATAAAGAAGTTATAACCACCATTTTGGACAGAAAACAGTTTTTAAAGTTAAAAAATTATATAAAAGTTTTAGATGACAAAGCCTTTATTACTGTAAATGATGTAAATGAAGTACTAGGAGAAGGATTTACTCGTATAATATAAAAAACTGTATAGTTTTTTATATTTAATTTTCATTGTAGAATAATAATCCAACTCTTGGTAATAATTTAAATTAGTACTTAAACTAGAGGAGGATGTAAAAATGGCACTGCCAAATCACATAGGTATAATTCCAGATGGAAACAGGCGCTGGGCAGTTAAAAGAGGGTTAAGCAAAGAAAAAGGATATAGTTTTGGTCTAAAACCTGGAATAGAATTATTTAAATTATGTGAAAAATTAGGAATAAATGAGTTAACCTATTATGGATTCACTACAGATAATACTAAAAGACCATCAATTCAAGCTAAAGCCTTCACCAAAGCTTGTATAGAAGCTGTAAAAATACTTTCAAAAGAAAATGCTTCTCTTTTAGTAGTTGGAAACTCTGACTCTCCTATGTTTCCAAAAGAACTTCTCCCTTATATGGTTAGAAAAGATTTCGGTAAAGGGGGAATAAAAGTTAATTTTTTAGTAAATTACGGGTGGGAATGGGATTTAGGTAAAACTAAAAATTTATCAACTACAAATAGACATTCCATTATATCCAGTCTAAATTCCCATGATATATCAAGAGTAGATTTAATAATAAGATGGGGTGGTAGAAGAAGGCTCAGCGGATTTTTACCAGTTCAATCTGTATATTCAGATTTTTACATAATAGATGACTATTGGCCTGATTTTAAAATGGAACATTTAATACATGCTCTAAAATGGTACAACGATCAGGATATAACTTTAGGCGGATAACTTTCTTAATTTAAATATAGAGTTTCTAGATTGAAGTTACCTTATACAAAGCATATAATGACAAATTTTAGCACCATAAAAGCTTTTGACAATTCTAAAGCTTGGCATTTTGAAAATCTAAGAACCTTAGATAAACTCGTACCTTAAACATATCTAATCTCCTAAGATTTTCTAAAATGCCTTGCTAAGACTTATGGAAAAGTTTTTAAAGGTGCTTTCAATTTTGTCATTACATTTTATGTATAAGTTGATTCCTTGCTTAGAATACCTATAATCATATTTGTTTAATTTACATATAATAAATTGTGTGTTTATTTTCCTATTATTTAGGTTATATTGAAGTCAATTTTCTTTATCAATTGATAATACATATCGAAGTAGTCTTCTATTGACTTATAATGATTTTTGTCCTATTATAATAGGTATTAGTTCTTATCATTTGATAACTGCTAAATTTTAGGGGAGATGTTTTTTAAATGGATGAAAAAGTAAAGACAGCAAGACTTTCTATAATTTCTAATGCATGTTTAATAACTATGAAATTAATAGTTGGGATAATTACAGGATCAGTTAGTATCCTGTCAGAAGCCATACATTCAACTATGGATTTAATTGCAGCTATAATATCGTTTTTTTCTGTTAAAATATCATCCAAGCCTGCAGATGCAGAGCATCCTTACGGGCACGGTAAATTCGAAAATGTATCCGGTGTAATTGAAGCACTGCTTATATTTGCTGCATCCATATGGATAATAGTAGAAGCTATAAAAAAGATAGTAAGCGGAGGAGAAGTATCCTCATCCAGTCTAGGATTCTTTGTTATGTTTTTTTCTGCTGCAATAAACTTTTTAGTATCCAAAAGATTATATAAAGTAGCTAAAAAAAATGACTCTATTGCTTTAGAAGCAGATGCTCTTCATCTTAAAACAGATGTATATACTTCCCTTGGAGTTGGCATAGGGCTTTTTCTAATATGGATTACAAAACTGCATTTTCTAGATCCTGTAATAGCAGTAATTGTAGCTTTATTTATTTTAAAGGAAGCCTTATGTCTGCTAAAAAAAGCTTTTAATCCATTAGTAGATGTAAAATTATCTGATAAGGAAATCAGTATTGTAAAAGATTGTATATCTAAATACAGTTCCGGTTACTGCAACTTTCACAAACTTAGAACAAGAAAATCTGGAAATAAAAGATATGTGGATGTTCATTTAGTATTTCCTGAAGATATGCATATAAAAGATGCTCATAAATTGTGTGATGACATAGAAAACGAAATGAGTCATTCACTTCAAAATACAGAAGTAATGATTCATCTGGAATCCTGCGATGATAAATGTACTAGCTGTAGACTTGCTGATACAACAAAATGCAAAAATAGATAGGATTTTATCATCCTATCTATTTTAATGTTTTTTATTATTTATCTTCTACTTCATTTAAAGCTTTAACTAAACTGTTAACATCAATGCCATGTACTGCAGCAGCTTCTTCAACTGTTTCTGCTAAAGATGCAGGACAGCCTATGCATCCCATTCCAAAATTCATTAATGTTTCAGCATATGCTGGCTTCATTTTTACTATTTCACCTATAGTTGTATCTTTAGATATCTTTGCCATAATTTTCAACCTCACTTTTCACTTTTTAATTTATATATTCATTTAATTTTTTAATATACTTTTTATTAACAAATTCCAATTCTAAGATAGTACATTTAATGCCCTTACTAAATTATCTGCATTTAATCCATGTACATTTGCAGCTTCTTCTAATGTCTCTCCTTGAGATTCACCACAAGCCACACATTCCATTCCAAAAGTCATCAATCTTTCTGCATTTTTGGGATTCATTTTAATAATTTCAGCTATAGTCATATTCTTAGTTATTTCAGACATATTAAATACCTCCACCTACATTATTATAATTACATTAAATATATTTTATACAGTGAACTACCTTATACACAAATTTTATCAATTAACCTTTCTTATTAGGAGTATTTCTAGTAGATATCCCTGGAATAAATATAAAACTCAAGTCTATACTTATCATTTAAGATTATTACCTAATAGATATTGTCACCATCATAATACTACTAAACTTGTCATATATCAAGTTTTATATATAATTCCCTGCTATTTATTATTTGTCATCTTGCAAATAGTTGCATATTATAATGTGCAGCAATTATATATTCTACTTCTACCCTTTTCATGCCATTCATGTATAAAGTTACTTTTTATCCATAAGCTTAAAACTCGAATTAGTAATTTGAAAATTACCTTTTAATCCATCTGTGATATAAACTTTTTTATCTTTTGTAATAAATATAGCCTGTAATCCATTTTTTTTGTTTACATAGTCCATTCCCTTATCCACTCCTAGATAAAATATATTTTTAGTCATGGCATCAGCATCTATAGAAACATCTGTGACTAAGGTAACGCTAGCTAAATTATTATCCATAGGATATCCTGTAAAGGGATTTAATATATGGTGATATTTTTTCCCATTCTTTTCGAAATATCTTTCATATATGCCTGAAGTTACTACAGTTTTATTTGTAACATTTAAGCCCCCAGCAGGATCTCCTCTTGTTTTAAAAGGATCTTGTACTCCTATGTTCCATGGTTTTCCGTTAGTATTAGTATTTATAGCTAAAATATTTCCTCCCAAGTTTACAATGGCGTGTTTAACCCCATTTTCCTTTAGTATTCTTGCAGCCTCATCTGCAGAATATCCCTTTGCAATTCCACCTAAGTCCAAAGACATACCCTGTCTTTTTAGCATTACCTTACTATCCTTTTCATCTAATAATAGATCTTTATAATTGATAAGTGATTTCTTTTCATCTATTTCGCTTTGAGAAGGAAGTCTAGCGTTATCTGTTCCTATTCCCCATAGTTTAACTAAAGGCCCAACTGTTATGTCAAAAGCCCCTGATGACTGTTCTGAATAGTATTTTCCCTTTTTTAAAACATAAAATGTATCCTTGGATACTTTGACAAAATTCTTACCTGCAGCATCTGCCACTGCATCCAATTCTGTGCCAGGTTTATTTACACTCATCTTATTTTCAATTTCTTTAATTCTGGCAAACGCTTTATCTATAACTGATTCAGGCTTATTGTCATATACCGTTATAGTACATATAGTACCAAGAATATATTCAGTTTTTGAAATAGGCTGCACATTGTCTTTTATACAAGAAGTTAAAGGAATTATAGAAACTATAATTATGATAATTAAAAATATATTTAGTTTTCTATTATGTTTCATATCATTTAACCTTTCTAATAAAAAATAATTTACTTTAGCTTTATAGGCAAACCACAAGCTACCATATATACTTCATCACTAAAGCGAGCTATAAACTGATTAACCCTTCCTAAAATATCTACAAATACTCTGCTTAGCTTATACTCAGACACTACACTATATCCTACTTCATTAGTAACAATTAAAATATGCTTGTCACTATGTTTTACAGAAGATATTATATTATCTACTTCCTTAATTATATCCTTTTCTAATTTTTCTATGTCATCAGATGTAATATTGTCAAAGTCATAGTTTTTTTGAAAAATTATATTAGTTACCATAGTTCCTATACATTCTAACATTATGTATTTACTGCTGGATTTTTCTATAGCCTTGTCTAACTTAGTAAAACCTTCATAAGTTTCCCATTTCTGATTTCTTCTCAGTTTATGCTTCTCAATTCTCTTTTCCATTTCACTGTCGGTAACTACAGCAGTTGCTATATAAAGTACGTCATCTTCATTTTCAAGAATTTTCTCTGCAAATGTACTTTTTCCACTTCTACTGCCTCCTGTTATTAAAGTTATCTTTCCCATATCTTATCCTCCATATCATGCCAATAACTCTGTTTATAATAGCTTAGTAAGTATAACAGCAGCTATTATCATAGTAAGTATTTCTACCATCTCATTATCTGCCCCAAATAAGTCTCCTGTAAGGCCTCCAATTTTTTTGTTACAAAATACATTTATTAAAAGTGCCATAATCAAAGCAGCAGGTATCATTATAGCAGCATATTTTGGATTCATACCGCAAAGTAAAATAGCAATAGTTACAACAAGTGCTAGAAACATCTGTAACTTTCCTATATTTCCTATAAAGAAGTTTCCTGTTCCTGTTTTCTTAGCCGTTCTACCTATAAAAGCTATAAATACTATTGAAAATCTACCTATAACAGGTGCAGCTATTATTATAAAAGAAAACCTAGGCACTATAGAACAAAGAAGACTGTATTTTAATATTATATCCATAACTATAGTAGCACACGCATAAGTTCCTATTCTGCTATCTTTCATTATCTCTATAATTTTGTCATTACCTTTAAAGGCAAAAAAACCATCACTCATATCTCCTAGTCCATCTAAATGCAGTGCACCTGTAATTATGATACCGAGTAAAAGTATTATAGCTACACTTACATTTACAGGAAGCACCATTATACATAGTTTGTACACTATCCATTGAATTCCCCCTACCAATAGTCCTATAACTGGCATAAAGACAGTGCCTCTCCTAAAATTTTCTTGTTCACAAGAGAAGCTTTTATTAATTGGAATTCTAGTCATAAATTGAACCATTAAAAAGAAATCATTTATTAAATTCTTCAAAGTAATTACCCCCTAGTATAATCTATAGTATATTTGAATAAAATTGTAATCAATATTATGTATTAACATGGGTGATACTATCTATAAATAAATTACTATATTCATACTTAACTAGAGTAATATCTCCATTCTTTGAAGAAAATTTCCAGAAAAAATCAAGTATACCATTTAAAACATAACAATAAACTGATCTTATAACACCGCTGTGAGTAACTACTAAAACGTTGTCTTTGTTTAACTTTAAAATATCATCCATAAAGCTTTTTACTCTAGAATAAAATTCAACATAACTTTCTCCTTCAGGTGGTGACACACTTTTCCAATCGTCACTCCACTTTTTCCATTCTTCAGGGTAAAGTTTCATTATTTCTTTGTAATTTTTACCTTCAAACTTTCCAAGATTCATCTCATTTAATCTTTCATCTGTAATAATCTCCTTAGAATTACTTCCTAAAATTATCTTAGCTGTCTGAGATGCCCGTTTTCTGTCACTTACATAAATATCATCAAATTCTATATTACTTAAAAGCTTTTTTGTCTGTTCTGCTTGACTTAAACCCTTTTCATTTAAAGATACGTCAAGTCTTCCATAATAATATTTATTATTATTTTCATTTGTTTGTCCATGTCTTACAAAATAAATATTCATGAGTTTTACCCTCCTGCATAAAGCCAGCATTGCGTGCTAACTTACCTTAGTTATTATATAATATTTGAATAAAATATACAAATTCTAAGGATAAATGTAAAAAAATAAGAGTGAAAATTTCCGCTCTTATTTTAAATGAGAAATAGGTATAAAGTATGTTAACTTATTAACTTTTACAAGTTAATAATACCACAATTTTCTTAATAATCAAGCTTTTTATGATAATAAATATATATTTTATAACCTTTTATTAATTTATGATGATTTTGTTTCAGTTATGTATTGTATATTTATTAACAACTATATATATGTTATCTTAATCAATATAAGTATATAACATTTATTATAATAATTACCACAAATTTAATTTTGACAACTAATAATTTTTATTATATAGTAGAATTGATTATAAAATAAGGATGGTGCATATGGATAATTTAACTTCTATTTTTAGAGAAAAAAAGCTAAAACTTACCCCACAGCGTATTGCTGTATATAAATATTTACAATCTACCAAGAAGCATCCTTCGGCTGAAACCATATATAAAGCCCTTCAGCTAGAATATCCTACTATGAGCCTAGCAACTGTTTATAAGGCTCTAAAAACTTTAGTTGATGTAAATTTAGTACAGGAAATCAATATAGGAGAAGGCAACTTTAGATATGATGGAAATGTTCATCCTCATTCTCATATACAGTGTATAGTTTGTGAGAAAGTAGATGACGTAGAAGGAATTTGTTTTTCTAATTTAAATGATAAAATTAAAGATTGTGTTGACTACGAAGTATTAAGTAATCATGTTTATTTTTACGGCATATGTAAAGACTGCCAAAAAAATTCTAAAGAATAATGCTTGTGGGTAGCAAAATCTAAGGCAGTTATCTTTTATAATTAAGATAACTGCCTATTTTTAAGAGGACTCATCTACTACTTCATTCCATTCATTTTTAGTGTATTTTCCAGAAAGTATACTGTCAACCTTGCTTGATATATTATTTTTAAAGCTTTCTGGTACATTATATATAAATGCTATATTGTCTTCCGTGCTGTTTTCTAAATGAGTTATTACACACTTTTTTATACCATCTTTTGAAATGTCTGAGCTTTTAAATCCTGTTACAAAACCTTTGTCACTTAACTTCTTTTGAGCATCTTTTCCAAATGCAAACTTTATAAATTCGTTTGTCTCTTCTGTGTTCTTACTACTTATAAGAACACTCATTATAGCATCTGCCATAATTGGGACTTTTAACTGACTTTTAGAATTTGGGCTATAGTACTCAAAGCATTTTATATTTTTGCTTTTTAAATTATTCACATAATATGAAGATGCTATTATTACTGGAATGTCTCCTTTGTCAAACTTTTTTAAACTTGATTCATTTCCTATTTCAAAAGTATCCTTGTTTATAGATCCATTTTTTACAAGATCATTTAACAAATCGAAACTTTTTTGAACCTCAGTTAACTTTTTGTATGCAGAAGGTCCGCTATCATATATATTTTCAAGTTTCTTCATAGTAATTGTATTGCTTGATATAATAGAAAATAAAGTATTATTAATATCCATTCCTTCATTAAGAACTACAGGTACTCTCATTGATGTAGAGTTCATTGTCTTCAAAGAAGCATTAAATTCATCTATATTATTTGGTATTTTTAGGCCTAACTTATCGAAGGCACTTTTATTGCAGAGTATCTCTATAGTATAAGGCATTACAGCAATTCCATAATATCTATCATTAAACCTACCATAAGATTTTACTGAAGTATAATATTTATCAGTTAATTTATTTTGTTCATACGTATTTCCCATATCCGCTAAAAGTCCTTTTCTAACTAACTTTAGCATGTCATTTCTTGAAGCAATTACGATATCTATATCACTAGATTCACTTACATTTTCATCCACTTTTTCTCCTATCGCATTATTTATGTTTACCTTTACTTTAGGATTTTTCTTTTTATATTCATCTGTTAAAAATTTTATTATATTTAAAGATTCTTTATCCTTTACACCTACATATACATTTATCTGTCTATTTTTTTTGAGTGTTTCTGTATTTTTCCCACATGCAGATAAATTAAATAACAATATTATCATTAATAAAAATGTAATTGTCTTATTTTTGAGCATAAATTCTATCATCTCCTTTAAATATAATTTAAGCCCCTTTTCTATAAATTTATTTTGTACATAATAATTAAATATATAATACATTCATATAATTAAGTGGAGGTGAAATTTATGAAATTTAGGATAATATTTCTAAAGAAAAAATATATCTACTTTTTTATATTACTATTGATATTTATATCAGCAGTCATAATTTTTATAGTATCCAGAAGCTCTTCTCCTTCATTTAACACTATTTCAAATAATAAAAAAATAAAAGCAGATTTTAATGGTGATGGAAAAGATGATATATTATCTATTGTGCGTAATGAAAATAAGTATTCAATGAAAGTAATGATTGGAGATAAGTCCTTTAATTTTCAAACAGATAGAAATTCCCCTACAATCGAAAGTTATTCTCCTTATTGGCCCATTAGAGTAATTCTTATGGATGTATCCAGAAATAAGATTCCTGAAATATTTGTACAAGGTTCCATTGCAAATAAACCAGTTCAACGTGTTTTTACATTCAATAATAACAAATTTGATAA
Source organism: Clostridium coskatii (assembly GCF_001675205.1). Taxonomy (NCBI): domain Bacteria; kingdom Bacillati; phylum Bacillota; class Clostridia; order Eubacteriales; family Clostridiaceae; genus Clostridium; species Clostridium coskatii. Next base: position 39,691 of record NZ_LROR01000041.1, read on the forward strand.
TATATTTTCAAATTATAACAACATATTGGGATTTATAGACTGTAAAAACAACAAGACACCAAAAGTAATATCTGGTAAACTCCAAGGAGACAGCATGACACTTTCAAATTACATTTTTTTAAACTATAAATTTAAAAATTACAATTATGAGAGTGACAGTACTTTTATGGGAAAGGATACTATATGTGCATTTATTAAATTAATTCAAGGACTTCCTCAAAGTGAATCCTACAAACCTAAAGATATATTTTATTCTAGCATATCCAGTGAAAATATGTCTCTAATAGGTAACATGTCCGGTGAAAACAACTCCTATGTATTTCAGGATGCACTGTTCATGGAAACTAAATGTGATACAAATGGAAATACTTCTGAGTTATCCTGGACATTAAACTTTAAAGCCATTTCTAACACAGATACCAACATAGTAAAAAATTATACTCTAAACTTAGTTCTCATACCAGATAAAAGTAGTGAAAAAAAATATCATTTTAAAATTGCATCTATGTATAAAGCTAAATAAAAAAGGGACCGTTCTCGCGGTCCCAAGGGGGATGGGGGGTTATTACATCAAATAACATTTTTATTACTTGATGCTAGGAGATTTAAATCTCCTAATTACATTTATTATAATGTCCCATTCCAAACAAATTATTCATAAAAATTAAAATTTTTAATATATTTTATACAATTCCTCTAATTCTCTCTTTATATCTTTTCTAAGCTCTATAGGTTCAATTATTTCCGCATCTTTTCCAAAGCTCAGTACCCATTTTTTAATGTCTTCCAATTCATTTAAGTATATAGTAAAAAGTATCTTTCCACCTTCAAGCTGGTCTATATGCTGATGTATATGCCATGTAGTATCTTTTATAAAAGCAGCTTCCTTCTCACTAAACTTTATTACTACCTTTATTTTATCACCCATAAATATACCCCAGTTCTTGTCCAAATATTCTTTTAGTGAAAATGTATGAGGTCTCATATATATATCTTTACTAATTTTCAAATTTTTTACTCTATTTAGCTTAAAGCTGCGTATATCACCTTTCATATGACAATAGCCTATTATATACCAATCTCCTTCTTTAAATATCAAATCGTAGGGATCTATTTTTCTCATAGTTAAATTATTTTTATTTACTGAAAAATAATTTATGCTTAAACTTCTTCCCCTGCTCATAGAATAATTTATCTTAGATATCTTATCTTCTAGATTTTCCATATTTCCTACATAATTTATTGAAAAATTCTTATTGTCATTTATTTTACTTAAATCCTCATTTTTATTTACATTTACGCTTTTTACTTTAAAAATCGCATTTTTTAAATCCTTTTCATACACAAAACCATTTTTTGATGTAAGTATTTCCTCCGCCATAAGAAGAGCTTCCAGTTCATTTTCACTTAAGTTGGAAGGTTTTATATAAAAATTTTGGTCTATATAAAATCCACCATTTCTTCCTTTTTTTGTATATATAGGTACACTTGCTTCATTTAAATTTCTTATATATCTATATATAGTTTTTTTATCCACTTCCAAAATTTCAGATAATTCTGATGCAGTAGTTAAACCTTTATATTGCAGCATTATTATAATTTCTAATAAATTAGAAATTTTAGACATAGTCCTTACCCCCAATATATTTAGTGTTTATAATAATTTATATCGTTACTTTTTATAAACTTTTTAGTAAAACTTTATTCTAAATTAAACCTGTTCTAGTTTAATTTAGAATTTTAGGTATAATCTTTAATTTTAGTATCAAATTTTTTACCTATGAATAATATATATTATAAATTAATTATGTTTAATTTAAATAAATACAAATCTGTTTACTTAAAAATGAGGGGTGAATATGATGTCAAAACACCATCGCAAAAATTACAATACTGGTTTCAATTTAGGTGATCTTCTAAATAATATAGATATAACTCAACTTGTCTCAATAATATCTGCCCTAGGTGGTAACTCCAGAAACTCTTCCAATGACCAATTGGGTGCAATGTTGAGCAATCTAAATTTAGGGGATATTTCCAAGAAAAATAATGTGCCTGAGTTTAATCAGTCCAATATAAACTCTCAGCTTGCAGAATTGGAAAGAAAATTGTCTCAAACGGAAGACAATAGCAGTGGAAAAGGTGAGATATTAGATGCATTAAGACAACTTCAAAATTCTCCAGACGCAGCTAAAATATTAAATAGTTTTATGAATTCCAATAATAATAATAAATAATTAAATTACATTTTTTTAATTATCTCCTTCAAAAGGGAGTGTTACAATAGCAATTTTTTAAATTGTTTTGAACACTCCCTTTTTATATTATTACATCATATTAAGTTTTTGCAGTAAAAGTGCTGCCACTGTTACTGAATTAAATGCACAATGATTGAAGACTGCATACCAGTATCCCTTTTTATTTATTAAATAGCAATTATAAATACCAATCCATAATATTATAGGGAATGCATTTAAACTAAAATGAATTACTGCAAATATTAAGCTACTCAAAATTGCAGCCAGATATACTCCCATTCTCTTAGTAAATATTTTTTTAAATAAAAGCCATCTAAATACAAATTCCTCAAGTATAGGTGCAAATATTATGACTACAGGTATCATTATCAAAAATTTATTTAAAGACATATTAGCCATATGTGTAACTATATCCTGCTGTTTTAATTCAACTCTAAAATTAGAAAGTATAATAGTTTCAGTTATAGATATACCTATTGTTATCAAATAAAATACCACCACTGCTGCTAAAGCTTTAAAAAATTTAAATCTTCTTATATCAAATTCATATGGTCCATCCCTATGTCTTAAATATCTTATATTTAAAAGCACAAATATAAAAGGTATAAAATTTTCCGTAAATATGCAAGTAATCATATAAGCTATTCCAATTAACACTAATAGTAAATTACTCTTCTTTTTATCTCTCCAAAACTTTGAAAACACTAAAAATGGTGGTACATATACAATTGAAAATACAAGGACATCCTTTATAATATCCAATTTAAACATGGCTAATTTCTCCTTGCTATTATTTGCTTGCCTTAACTTAAATTTATTCTATGAATCCTGCACTAATATTTTACCCTTTAATAGGAATTTATTGTAGATTCCAAAACTTCTAAAATTTTCTCTTTTCCTTGCTTATTTAATGCAGAAAAAGTTAAAATCTCATCTTCCCCACTCATTTTTAAAGTATCTCTTATAACTTTTAAATTCTTAGACAGTTGGTTCTTAGACACTTTATCAATTTTAGTAGCTACAATAGCAATATCATAGTTGTAGTGCTTAATCCACTTATACATAGTTATGTCATCAGCTGTTGGTTTATGCCTGCAATCTAAAATAAGCACTATCTTTTTTAATTGCTGTCTAGCATTTAAATACTTTTCTATTATGTTTCCCCAACTTTCCTTTTGTTTCTTGGAAACTTTTGCATAACCATATCCAGGTAAATCTACAAGATAAAAGTCATTATTTATTAGGAAAAAATTTATTTGCCTGGTCTTTCCAGGCGTAGCACTGACCTTAACTAGCTTTTTTCTATTTGTTAAGGTATTTATGAGTGAAGACTTTCCTACATTAGATCTACCTACAAAAGCTACTTCTACTCTGTTATCCACAGGATATTGCCTAGGACTTACTGCTGAAATTATAAATTCTGACTGTTTTATTTCCATAAATAATACCCCGCTTAATTATCTCTTAAGATTGCATTTTCAAGTACAGTATCTATATTATCTGCAAGTATATATTTCAATTTGCTTTTAACTGTCTTTGGAATTTTCAAAAGATCTTTTTCATTTTCCATAGGTATTATAACCGTATCTATACCTGCCCTATACGCTGCAAGACTCTTTTCTTTTAATCCGCCTATAGGAAGAACCCTTCCCGTTAATGTTATCTCCCCAGTCATAGCTACATTGTGTTTTACTTTATTTTTGTTAAGTGCAGATATCATTGCAGTAACCATAGTGACTCCTGCAGAAGGTCCATCTTTTGGTACTGCACCTTCTGGAACATGTATGTGCACATCATAGTTTTTATAAAATCCACTTTCTATTCCATATTTATGGGAATTAGCCCTTATATAACTATATCCTGTTTTAGCTGATTCCTTCATCACATCACCAAGTTGGCCTGTTAATTGCAGCTTACCATTTCCAGGCATTACGCTTACTTCTACAGGAAGAGTATCCCCTCCGTATCCTGTCCATGCCATTCCCGTAACTACTCCCACTTTATCTTCCTTATCTACCTTATCATAAGTAAATATTTCAGGTCCAAGGTAAGATTTTACTTTAGTTACAGTAACATTTATATTTTTCCTGCCCTTTTCCATAATCTCTGCTATTGCTTTTCTTATAATGGATGCAACTCTCCTCTCAAGACTCCTAACTCCTGATTCTCTAGTGTAACTGTCTATTAACTTGTATATAGCTGAATCCGAAAAAATAATTTTATTATCCCCTACCCCATTTTGTTCTAACTCTTTAGGTATAAGATGTTCTTTACATATATGAAGTTTTTCTTCACTAGTATACCCAGATACCTCTATTACTTCCATTCTATCAAAAAGTGGTCTTGGGACAGTTTCAAGGGTATTTGCTGTAGTTATAAACATTACATTTGACAAATCAAAATCTAACTCAAGGTAATGATCTCTAAATGTGCTGTTTTGCTCACTATCCAATACTTCTAAAAGAGCATCTGCAGGATCTCCTCTAAAGTCACCACTCATCTTATCTATTTCATCTAATAAAAATAGTGGATTTTTAGATTTGGCTTGTTTCATTCCATATATTATCCTTCCTGGAATAGCCCCTACATAGGTCTTCCTATGTCCTCTTATCTCAGCTTCATCCCTTACTCCTCCAAGGGACATCCTTACAAAATTTCTATTTAAAGCATGAGCTATAGACTTTGCAATAGAAGTTTTTCCAACTCCAGGAGGTCCTACAAGGCACAGTATTGGACCTTTAAGTGATTTACTCATTTTTTTAGCTGCAAGATATTCAATTATTCTATCTTTAACATCTTTTAGTCCATAATGCTCTTTTTCAAGTATTTCTCTAACAGACTTTATCTCTAAATTATCTTTAGTTTGGGCATTCCAAGGTAAATCAAGTATCCAATCCAAATAAGTTCTTATTACCCCCCCTTCTGCAGAATAGGTTCCTGTATTTTTTAATCTATCTAATTCATACAGTGCCTTATCTTTAACATCTTTAGGAAGCTTTGCTTTACTTATTTTGTTTTTATACCTTTTCATTTCTTTTTTATCTTCGTCATCTTCCCCAAGTTCTTCTTGTATTGCCTTTAGTTGTTCCTTTAAATAATATTCTTTTTGAACTTTATCTATCTTATTTTTTACTTTTACTCCTATTTTTCTTTCTAACTTTAAAATTTCTATTTCATTTACAAGTACACTTAAAAGCTTTTTAAGTCTTTCTTCTATGTCATAACATTCCAGGATTTCCTGTCTTTTTTCTTGCTTTAGCATTAAATATGAACTTACAGTATCAGCTAATCTTCCACAATTATTTAATTCATCTAATGTTATTATTGTTTCTACTGGTATGTTTCCAGACAATTTTATGTATTCATCGAATTTATCTTTAATAGTACGGGCTAGAGCTTCACAATTTTTATTGTCGCTACACTCTTCTCCGTCTTCCAAAATCTCCACTTCTACTTTAAAAAAGGGATCTTTACTTATACACTCTTTTAATACTGCCCTTGTTTCACCTTCTACAAGTACTCTAACTGTGTCTCCCGGCAATTTCAATATTTGTTTTATATTACAAATAGTACCTGTTTCAAAAATATCTTCTTCTTCTGGTTCTTCAATTTTAGCTTCTTTTTGAGCGGTTAAAAATATTTTTTGATCTACAAGCATAGCTTCTTCTAGTGCAAGTATGGATTTTTTCCTACCTACATCAAAATGTAAAACCATGTATGGAAATACAGTAATACCCCTCAATGGAATTAGAGGAAGAACTTTTAAGTTTTTATCCATCTTTCTCTCCTCACTTTAAATAGTTTAAATTCATATATCAGCATTTTATATACTTAACTATTGCTTAAAAGAGAGTACCGAAACCAGTACTCTCTTTTTAATAACCTATGCAGTTTCAGGGCCCTTTCGTGTTCTTGATTTTTTTAATTTGATAGGTGTCCTCTTTCCATCCTCTGCCTCTATAAGTTCTGGCTTCTTTGTATCCACTGCATTCTTATCAATTATTACTTTAGCTATTTCCTCTTTTGAAGGTATATCAAACATTACATCCTTCATAGTTTCCTCTATAATAGCTCTAAGGCCTCTAGCTCCTGTATTTCTCTTTAATGCTTCATCTGATATAGCTTCCAGTGCATCTTCTTTAAATTCAAGTTCTACATCATCAAATTCAAAGAGTTTTTTATACTGTTTAATCAGTGCATTTTTAGGTTCTTTTAATATTCTTACAAGAGCACTCCTATCTAATGCCTCTAAAGTTACTATAATAGGAATTCTACCTACAAATTCTGGTATAAGTCCAAACTTTAGAAGATCTCCAGGCATTATATCTTTTAAGAGTTTTCCTATGTCTTTTTCCTTTTTAGATTGTATTTCTGCACCAAAGCCTAAAGTACTTACTCTAGTTCTACGTTCTATTATATTGTCTATGCCATCAAAAGCTCCACCGCATATAAATAATATATTTGTAGTATTTATTTGAATAAACTCTTGATGCGGATGTTTTCTACCACCCTGAGGTGGCACTGAAGCTACTGTACCTTCTAATATCTTTAACAGCGCCTGCTGTACGCCTTCTCCTGAAACATCTCTAGTTATAGATGGGTTTTCTGATTTTCTTGCTATTTTATCTATCTCATCTATATATACTATTCCATGTTCAGCTCTTTCTATATCGTAGTCTGCATTTTGTATAAGCTTTAACAATATATTTTCTACATCTTCACCTACATAGCCAGCTTCCGTTAAAGTAGTAGCATCTGCAATAGCAAAAGGTACATTTAAAAATTTTGCTAAAGTTTGAGCTAACAATGTTTTTCCTGATCCTGTAGGACCAAGTAATAATATATTACTTTTTTGGAGTTCTACATCATCATTTTGATTATTCGAATTTATTCTCTTATAATGATTATACACTGCTACAGACAGTGATTTTTTTGCATCTTCCTGACCTATTACATATTGATCAAGATAATTTTTTATTTCTACAGGTTTAGGTATAGAAGTCATATCTATTTGAACATCTTCTTCAAATTCATCACTTATTATTTCAGAACATAATTCTATACATTCATCACATATATATACGCCTGGTCCTGCAATTAATCTTCTAACTTGATCTTGTGTTTTACCGCAGAATGAGCATTTAAGTTGTTTTTTATCATCATTTTTGGCCATTTCCACACCTCACTAAAGGTTATTTCTTTTTGGTAATAACTTCATCTATCAATCCGTATTCTTTTGCTTCTTCTGCTGTCATAAAGTTATCTCTCTCAGTGTCTTTTTCAACTTTTTCAAGGGGCTGCCCTGTTCTTTCACTTATTATAGTATTTAACTTTTTCTTTATGTCTAATATTCTTTTTGCATGAATTCCAATATCAGTTGCCTGACCTTGGAATCCTCCAAGTGGTTGATGTATCATTATCTCTGCGTTTGGAAGTGCAAATCTCTTTCCCTTTGCACCAGCTGTAAGCAAAAATGCTCCCATAGAAGCTCCCATGCCTATACATATAGTGGACACATCTGACTTTATATACTGCATTGTATCATAAATTGCCATTCCTGAGGTTATTGATCCACCTGGACTGTTTATATAAAGATATATATCTTTGTCAGGGTCTTCAGCTTCTAGGAATAACAGCTGTGCTACTACCAGACTAGCAGAAACATCATTAACCTCTTCACTCAGCATTACTATTCTATCTTTTAAAAGCCTAGAATAAATATCGTAAGACCTTTCCCCTCTACTTGTTTGTTCTACAACTACTGGTACTAAACTCATAAACTCTCCTCCTCTTATATAACCATTTAAGGCAATTAATATATATTAAAATTAATTTATATCAATCTATAAGGATGAACCTTTGAACTTTTTTATTTTAAATTAATTGCCAGAAAAGCTCCTGGCAATTAATTTAAATATAATCTATGCTGTTGCTTTACTACTATCTACTAACATTTTTACAACTTTTTCATTAACCACATCTGTCTCTAAATATGATTTTTGATTATTAAAAATTATTTTTGCAGTTTTTTCTGCTTCTTTATTACCATATTGTGCAGCCATTTCTTTTGCTCTTTCCATAAGTTCATCATCAGTTGCTTCTATCTTTTCTACTTTTGCTATTTCACCAATTACTAAATCTGTTCTTACTCTTTTTTCTGCTGATTCTTTCATATATTCTCTTACTTTTTCTTCAGTATTATTTGTATATTGATAATATGTCTTAAGATCTAATCCCTGATATTTTAATCTCAATTCTAAATCTTTAAGCATAGTATCTATTTCTTTTTTTATCATAACTTCTGGTATGTTAATTTCTGCATTTGAGCAAACTTTATCTAAAACTGCTTCTTCAAATTCTCTTTTAGTCCTAAGTTCATTTGCTTCTTTTTTCTTATTCTTTATATCTTCTTTAACTTTATCTAAAGTATCAAATTCTGATATATCTTTAGCAAATTCATCATCTAATTCAGGTAGTTCCTTAATCTTTATTTCTTTAACAGTAACTTTAAATACAGCTTCTTTACCATTTAGCTCTTCTCTTCCATATTCTTTAGGGAATGTAACATGAACATCCTTTGAATCACCAGCATTAAGTCCAATTAGCTGATCTTCAAAATTATCTATGAAAGTACCGGATCCGATTTCTAACTGATAATCTTTTCCTGCTCCACCTTCAAACTCTTTGTCATCTACAAATCCATTAAAATCTATTACTGCTATATTTCCCTTTTCTATACTTCCACTTTCTTTGGTTTCTATTCTAGCATTCTTTTGCTGCATTGTCTTTAATTCTGCTTCTACTTCTTCGTCTTTTACTTCATATGTATTTTTCTTAACTTCTAAGCCTTTATACTCTCCAAGTTTAACTTCAGGAAGTACAACTACTTTTGCAGTATATATGAATTCCTTTCCTTCTCCTATTTGTACTATATCAATTTCAGGATAATCTACTGGCTTTATATCATTTTCCTTAATGGCTTGTGGATATGTATCATCACAGCAGAAATTTATTGCATCTTCATAAAATACGCCTTCACCATAGTATTTCTTTATTATATTCATAGGGGCTTTACCTTTTCTAAAGCCAGGTATATTGAACTTCTTTGCATTTTTAGCAAATGCTTTTTTCATAGATTCATTAAACTTTTCTGCTTCTACAGTTATTTCTAATTTTACAACATTTTCTTCTATCTTTTCCTTCTTAACATTCATTTATAAAATTCCTCCTACTAATTACTATACATGCTTATATCAACTATGCTATTATACCATATATTTATAAACATTCCTATATGATGTGAGCATTGCCTTTCTTTACTGTCTAAATTGTAAAACTCAATAGTGATATTTTATATAATTGCACCGTAAAATTCAACTAATATTTTAGTATATATACAATAATTATATTGTAAAAGTTAAATTCATAGTTTTACTCTATATATTTCTTATTATTGGGAATTAAAATTGGTATTATAATTATATACCAAAAATCTCAAAGTTTATAGTTTTTTTTAATTTTTACAAACACTTTTCAATATAATCTTTAGATTCTTTTAAATCATCATAGTTTTTATAATTGTCACTATACACTTCAATTATACCAACCTTATTATAATTTGCTTCCCGCAGCTTACAAAATAACTTCTTATAATTTATATCACCTTTACCTGGAAGCAAACATGAACTTATTGAATTTCTATCGTTTATATGTAAATTTTCTATAGCTCCTGACATAATATCTATATATTCTTCAGGTAACCTTCCTGCTCTATAGGCTTGCTTTATATCCAGTGTAAAGTATAGGGAATCCTCATATTTTTCTCTAAGTGTATATAAAAAATCAATATTTCCCGACATACACCAAAATACATTTTCCTGGCACAACTTTATGCCTTCTTCTCCTGCTGTATATAATAATTTATCATAAACATCAAAAACCAGATCATAGTTAATTACATTATAGAGTTTTTTATGTTTCATTCCGTGAAACGTATAGCACTTAGCTCCAACTTTTCTGGCTAGTTTACATACTTGTTTAAACTGTAAAAATGCATCATTTCTTCTCCTCTTATATTCATCAAATAAATTAGGTTCAAAAGAAGAAGAAAAAGCATGAACAGAATTTATAATAAAATTGTTCTTTAATTTTTGCTCTAAAAGTATGTCTCCAAAATTTTCACTATATTCACTGATACTATTTAAAAATACTTCTCCTAAATTAAATCCTAAATTTTTCATCAAAGCTATACTATTTTCCGTATTTACATTTGGGTAAAAGCTAGCTGATGACAATCCTATATCCATAATTCCTCCAAATTTATCATATGACTCCATTGCAAAAATAACCAGTAGAAGGATGCACCTTCTACTGGGTAACGGAACCTGATGCCGTTAAATAAACAGTTTTACCATCTACAATGGCCGTAAGTCCCTTTTCATTTATTCCCTGAAACTTTATATCTTCACCTTCTATATTCTGAACCATAACATGATTTTTATTCTGCAAGCTTTCTATCCACACGTATTTTGTAGTTTTTCCAATCCATGGGAGTTGACTTACATATGCAATATTATTGTCATCTATAAATTTAGGTGAAGAACACCATACATATCCTGGATTATTAGTTAACTGAGAATCTTTTGCTATTACAGTTCCTGTAGTAGATACATACTGTGGATTTGTTATATCCTGCTTATTTCCACTTGCATCCACTAACAATATACTCTGAGATTTATCATCAAACAAAAGTGCATTCTTACCTGATGGGCTTACATCATATGTACCGCTGCTATCTGCCTTAAATACTTTATCATTACCCTTACCTTGATATATTAAACTTACATCTTTTCCACTACTCAATTTTATTTTATATGAATTCTGACTTGCTGCATCCTTAGACTTAGTTTGAGTATTTGGTTGAGATGATTTTTGACTATCCGTATTATTTTTTGTCTGTTTGTTTTCAGAAACAATATTATTCTTTACTTTACTTGTTTCCTTTACTACATCTCTAAATGCTCCCCTTATGTAAACTACAACTAACACTGCTGCCATCAAACATACTACAATAAGTATAACTTTATTTCTCTTATGCCGCTGCATTTTCTTTTCATATTCTTTGCTAAAAATACTTGGTTTACCCACTAAAAAACTCCTCCTATACTTAGTATTAATAACTATGGGAAGTTAAATCACCCATTATAGAAAGTGGTGATTCCCTGATTAATATTCCCAAAGGATTATCCATTATATAAAATTATACACAATAAAAAATCACTACTAATTTTTCATGTATATAATAAATAATATTGTAGGAATTCATTACTTATTATACCTCAAAAATCTTATAAATAGTAATAATTTTTTGTAAAACTCCATAAAATTGTGAAAGGCAAATTTAAGCTATTTACTTAAATAAGCCTATTCCTAAAAACACAGTTAATGTGCTATAGAAATAGGCTTATTTTTAAGTAATCAATTCACAATTTCTGTGGATTTTTCTCCGTGAGCGTTATGAAAAATCTAAAATCTAATAATTTAATTGTCAATTCTGCATCGTGCATTGATTTTTTCGACTTATTTGAATACTCTACTTCCAGGCTTTACATATTCTTGTCCTTGCTTACACATAGGACAATTTTCCTTATCATAAGTGTTTATATTAAGTTTTACTGCACTATAAATTGGATATTCTATTTTGACACCTTCTGCTCTTCTGTCTACTATGCAGCATATACCTACAACCTCTCCACCTAATTCCTGAATTACCTTAGCAACCTCTACAGATGATTTTCCTGTAGTTACCACATCTTCAGAAATTATAATTTTTTCTCCTTCTTTTATTTCAAATCCCCTTCTTATAGTCATATTTCCATTTTGCCTTTCAGCAAATATTCCTGGTTTGCCCGTTTGCCTTGCAAGTTCATAGGAAACTAATATTCCACCCATTGCAGGTCCAACTATTTTATCATAGTCAACATTCTCTAATTTGTCTGCAATAACTGCTATTACATCTTTTGCCCTGTCAGGATACTGTAAAAGTTTTGCACACTGACAATACCTATCACTGTGTTTTCCTGAAGAAAGTAGAAAATGCCCTTCCAAAAGTGCTCCTACTTCTTTCAATGTATTTATAACTAAATTATCCATAACTGTCCTCCTAAATTATTCCTCTTATTTCACTTAAATCTTTTATATTTTCATCTTTCATATATTTCTCTATACCATCTATTATATCCAAACATATATCTGGTTTTATAAAGTTTGCAGTACCTACTTGAATTGCATAAGCTCCCGCCATTATAAATTCTATCGCATCTTGAAAGCTTACTATTCCACCTATTCCAACTACAGGAACTTTTACAGCTTTTGAAACTTCATATACCATTCTTAATGCAATGGGTTTTATTGCCGGTCCCGACAATCCGGCAGTTATATTATCAAATACTGCCTTCCTGTTTTTAATATCTACAGCCATAGCCTTAAATGTATTTACAAGGGATAAGCTATCCGCTCCTGCTTCGCAGCACTTATATGCCATATCTACGATATCTTCAGCATTAGGAGATAATTTCACCATAAGTGGTTTTTTGCAGACCTTCCTTACAGCACTTACTATTTCATAAGCTACCTTTGATTTTATTCCAAAAGCCATCCCCCCACTTTTTACATTAGGGCAAGATATGTTCAGTTCTATAATGTCTACATTCGAGCTACTTAGCTTCTCCACGGATTCAACATAATCGTCTATAGTACTTCCGCCTATGTTAGCTATAACAACTGTATCAAATTCTTTCATTTTAGGAAGTTCAAAATTTATAAAATGTTCTACTCCTGGATTTTGAAGTCCCACACTATTCAATATACCTGCTTTAGTTTCATAGCTTCTTATGCCGTCATTTCCTTCTTTTCTTTTTAATGTAAGACCCTTAGAACATATTCCTCCCAATTTTGATACATCATAAATTTGATTATATTCTTCACCAAATCCAAAGGTTCCAGATGCTCCGATTACAGGATTTTTAAAATTCACACCGCATATATCTATCAATTGGTTAAACTTCCTTTCCCCTTTTATATTTGTGCATTTGAAATAGCATACTAACTAGTTATTTCAAACTTTTTAAAAATTACAGTACTATATCGCTTCCTAAGAAAACTGGTCCATCTTTACATGCTCGTTTATTACCTTTAATGGTACTACAAGTACATACAAGACATGCTCCCACTCCACAGGCCATACGATTTTCCATTGAAACATATACGGTTACCTGTTTTTTGCTACACATACTTATTACTTTTTTCATCATAACTTCCGGCCCACAACATAGTACAGTATCATAGAGTTCAGGCCTAAATTCATCAGTTACATAGCCCTTTGTACCTTGACTTCCCGTTTCTGTAGAAATGTATATGCCATCTACAAAAGGTTTAAATTTATCTATAGAATACACACTATCTCTAAAACCAGCATAAAGATCTAATTTACAATTCTCATGTTGTTTTCTTATGCTTTGAGCAAGATAAAACATTGGGGCAATTCCTATACCTCCTGCAATAATAGCAGTTTTTGTTTTCAAATTTTCTATATCAAATCCATTTCCCAAAGGCCCTAAAAGTTTTATTTCATCGCCCGTTTTCAATTTGCTTAACTTTTCAGTACCTTCCCCTACTACTTGATACAAAAAAACTATTTTATTTGTATCTAAATAATGTATGCTTATAGGCCTTGAAAGCAGTGGTTCTAGTTTCCAGCACCTCAGCATATAAAACTGCCCTGGTTTGCCCTTGAACTTTCCCTGAATTTCAAGTTTATAAATACCTTCAGCTGTTTTTTCATTTTTATATACTTTTTCAGTGGTATAGCTTAACTCATTTTTCAATGCATTTCTTCTCCATTTCTAAATATTTTTTGATACCTTAAGGCATTTGAAAGAAAATAGACTAGCATACTGACTGGTTATTTCTTTGAAAATACCTTAAATATATCATCTCTAATTCTAATACACTCTTCTCTAGCACATTCTCCATAATTCTTTTCGCCATTTTTTCTTTTTCTATATGCTAGAAGTATTCCTCTTGAAGAATTCACTACACCGCCGTTGCCCTTTTTAAGATAAGCAGCAATGTCCTGAGCTGTTCCCCCTTGGGCTCCATATCCAGGTATTAAGAAAAATACACTATCTAGATTGTGTCTAAGCTGTATTCCTTCTTCCTGATGAGTACACCCTATTACCCCACCTATGGAACTGTAGCCACAGTCTCCTAAATATTTCTTTCCAAGAAAATTTACTTTTTCTCCTACTACATTGTAAAGTTTTTTATCTTCTTTAGTATCTATATATTGAATATCTTCTGCTCCTCTATTTGACGTACGTATGAGCACAAACATTCCCTTATTATCATTCTCAATGTAAGGTAAATAAGGCTCTAATGTATCAAATCCCATATAAGGATTTAAAGTTATGAAGTCACTTTCAAATTCGCCTTTAAAATGTGCCTTTGCATACATTTCTGCTGTTTTTGCTATATCTCCTCTTTTGATATCTGCAATCGTTAAAACCTTCTTATTTCTTATATACTTCAAGGTTCTACTATAGGCCCTGAGTCCCTCCATACCCAAGGCTTCATAGTATGCAATTTGTACTTTATAACAAGCAGCTACATCGCAAGTACTGTCTATTATAGTTTTATTAAATTCAAATACAGCATCTTCTATATTTTCATGTGAGCTTAGCACATGTTTTGGTATATATTCTAAGGCAGTATCTAGTCCCACACATACATTTCCCTTTTTTAAAACATCATCGTACAATTTATCTATAATCATAAAAAGCCCCTTCTTTAAATATAATTTTACTTTAATTTAAAGATATTTCGATAAATTCTCATATATCTGATCGCAATATTCACATCTATAGGCACCTGTTTTTTCGTCCACCAGATTAAAAATATGAGGTATATTTTTTTCTACAGAAGTAACACATCTTGGATTTTTACATTCTATTATATTTTCAATTTTGTCTGGAAGTTTCAATTTTATCTTCTTATATATTTTTTCATCTTTTATTATATCAATTGTAATGTTAGGATCTATAAATCCAAGTACTGTAAAATCCAGTTCCAAATTATTTTCTATTTTAATTATATCTTTTCTTCCTAATTTTTCACTTACCGCATTCATTATAAGTGCCACAGAATACTTTGCCTTATTTAGTTCCAGGTAATTAAATATTTTCATTCCGTATCCTGCTCTTATATGGTCAATTACAATACCGTTTTTTACACTATTTATTGTAAGCATATTTATCTTCCTCCCCTACCTAATTCCAAGTAATTTCAGCATTAATGCCATTCTCACATACATACCATATTTAACTTGCTTAAAGTAACAAGCTCTTGGATCACTGTCTATTTCATATGGAATTTCATTTACTCTTGGAAGTGGGTGAAGTACTATCATATCTTTACCCGCTTTAGACATTTTATCTTTGCTTAATATATATATATCTTTAAGTCTTATATAATCTTCTTCATTAAAAAATCTTTCTTTCTGTACTCTGGTCATATAAAGTATGTCAAGAGAACCTATAGCATCTTCTAAATTTTTAGTTTCGCTGTAGTTAACACCTTTTTTATTTAATTCCTTTTTAACGTAATCAGGTACTTTCAATTCTTCCGGGGATATAAGAGTAAAACTATTGTTTTCATATCTGGACATGGCATTTATGAGTGAGTGTACTGTTCTTCCAAACTTCAAGTCACCACAGCAGCCTATTTTTAGATTGGATAATGTTCCTTTTATAGATTTAATGGTTAAAAGATCTGTAAGTGTTTGTGTTGGATGTTGGTGACCACCGTCTCCTGCATTTATAACAGGTACTGTAGAATACATAGATGCTATCTTAGGTGCACCTTCTTTAGGATGTCTCATAGCTATAATATCTGCATAACATCCAATTACCCTTATTGTGTCTGCTATACTTTCACCTTTTGAAACAGAACTTGAATTAGGTTCCGAAAAACCTACTACCTTTCCACCTAACCTAATCATAGCAGATTCAAAACTAAGTCTAGTTCTAGTACTTGGTTCATAGAATAAGGTTGCTAGAAGCTTTCCATCACATACCTTTGAAAAATCCTTCTCTTTTGAAATTATTTCATTTGCAAGTTTGAATATCTCATCTAATTCTTCTATTGAAAAATCCATTATATCTATTAGATGTCTTCCTTTTAACATTAATAATTCCTCCTTCTCAGCCTCTCCGTGCTAAATTTAAAGGTGTAAAAAAATGCCTTCCTTTAAGGAAGGCATTATTATACCATAATATAATAATTTTATATTCTACATATGCCTTCCTAGTCTCACAGGACTAGTTTTAAAGGTCTTTTACTGTTTAATTTTTACTGTGTTTAGGATATCACAGTTTCAAATCAAAGTCAACATGTTATTTTAATTTTGAAGCTAAAAGAGCTGCTCCAATAGCACCTGCATATCTTCCAAATTTACTGCTTTTAACAGGTGAGCTTAATTTTTTAGAAAGGGTGTTTATTATATACTTATTTTGACTTAAACCACCAGTTAAAAAATAATTAAATTCGTCTCCATGCTTTTGACATAAAGATTTTACTTTACTTGTAATAGAATCAACTACTCCAAAAGCTATATCTTCTCTCCTTGTACCATTTCCAATTAAACTTGTTATTTCAGATTCAGCAAATACAGTACACATAGAACTTATAGTAACTCCATTTCCACTCTTAGCTTTTTCACATAGTTCATCTATGGTAAAGCCTAAAGTACCAGCCATTAGCTCTAGGAATCTTCCTGTACCTGCTGCACATTTGTCATTCATAGTAAAATTAGTAACTCTACCACCTTTTATGGTAATTATCTTGGTGTCTTGGCCGCCTATATCAATTACTGTACAGTCATCTTTTAAAAGGTAGTAAGCACCTTTTCCATGGCAAGTAATTTCAGTTATAGTTTTATCAGCATAGGGAACAGATACTCTTCCATACCCCGTAGCTACTATTTTACAATTATCTTTCCCCAATCCTATTTCCTTTAGTCTATCTTTTATGACACCAGCAGTTTTTACACTGCTCCAACCTGTTGGAAGTGCAAATGTTTCCTTAATTCCACTGTCATATATACAAACTTTTGAAGCAGTAGAACCTATATCTATACCTACGTAAATCACAAAATTCCACCTTTTATATTAAGATAAATTAATAATTAATAATGAAAAGTTAATAGTAAATGATGATTTTTTGTAGTGTAACGAAAAAAATCCACAATAACTATTAATTCTTCATTCTTAACTATTAACTAAAAAAGTTGAGTTATTATAAATAAGGATTCACAATTTTTTTATCTACACAGTGAAAGCCTAATGTTTTTACATTATGCTGTTGTGCCATCAGCTTTATTTCTTCTTCATCCTTCTTGTTATACATTATAGATATGCCGCAGCAGGATGAAATTTCCCTAGGTGTAGGCACAATTGTATATTCTAATTTACTCCCTTTTAATAACTTTTCCATCTTTATCCCTTCAGTATGAGATGGAAAAAGTATATAGTATCTTTTATTTGACATACTATAAATCTCCTACATTATATCATCTCTAAAAATGCTTCTACTCTTGTTTTTATCTGTCCTGAATCTTCTGTAGAATAATCCGTTTCTATCTGAATTAAAGGTATATCTTTTTCTTTTAACACTTTTTCTACATCCTTATGTTCTACTGCATAAGTATGGCAAAATGAAAGATTAAAATCAATTACCCCATCTACATGATATTCATCTACATATTTTATTATATCATCAATTCTTCCTGTATTTGGGGTAAAGCAGGCACAGTTTATCTTCATATATCTGTCAGCTAAATTTTTTACTAAATCGTCTATAGTTTCTCCATCTTCACAAACTTCATTTTCAAAGTATCTAGTTCCTGTACATGTTTCTTCAACTACTACCTGTGCATTTAATCCTTCTATGATAGAATGAAGTTTCCAGTTAGGCAGTGCCATTGGGGTTCCTGTTATCATGATCCTTTTTTTACCCTCGTCTACACCTTTTTTAACTCTTTCATCCAATTCATCGCATAGTTCATTTAATTTTTCTACAAATCTATCTGGATCATCATAGAAAGCAATTTGTGATATCAATAAAACATCTAATCCACTTATTGGAGATGGCTTATATTTTCTCAAATCATATAATCTTTTAAGTGCCCTTCTCTTCGCATTTGCAGTCTTTATGCCCTGTCTTAAACTTTCTACAGTTACCTTATTGCCCGTAAGTTCTTCCATCTTGCTTATAAATTCCTTTATTTCTTCTTCCCAAGCCTTACAATTTTTTTCTCTTTTCATCTGTGGTAATTCCATAACATGAACTGGAACATAGTCATTTAATATTTCCCAAGCTTTCTTCTTTCCATCACAGGTTGTTTCTCCAATTAACATATCACACGATTGAAAATATGGACACGTTCCTCCAACTTTTGCACCCATAAGTGCCTTAATTAAAGGGCATATGTTCCTTGGTAAAACCTTTTCACCATCTTCAACCCAAAATTGAGATCCTGAGCAAAGACCTACCCCTATTGCTTTTGCTGCAAGTATAACTTCATCAGGAACAAACACACAAAATGTGCCTACTACTTTTCCACCTTGTGCTTTATAGTCATCCAGTTCCTGTATCCTTAATCCATGGACTTCAGCTACTACAAGATTAAAATAATTCATTCCCTCTGGTCTATTTTTTTGGGTTAAATAAACGCCACCGTATAATTCTGGAAGCACTGCACATAATTTATCATGTTTTTCTAGATCTATTCCCAACTTACTCCATAATTCTCTATAATCTGCCACTACATATTCCCCCTTAACTCTAGATATTATAACATTTGATTTTATGATATCACATTTAGCTCTATCCACTTATTTGATTTATAAATAGTTATAACAGCAACTATAATATATTTTTATACACACTTTCTAGGCTAAAAGTTGTCTTATATCAAATCACATAATAGCAATTTCAAATTGGCATCCCTATAGTGTTACTTAAAAAAGTAAACATATATGTAATAATTCAATCATTATGTTTAACATACTATAATAAATATTTGATATTATAATCAAATACAGATTTTATAGCTTAAAAATGGACTTATACGCAGGCATATTTTTACAATAAGCAAGTACATTTAAAAACTTTGTATATAAGTCTTAGTGGAAAATTTATAAAAAACTTAGGTCTTTTGAATTGTCTGAGGTACGAGTTTTCAAAAGACCTTATGTTTTTATAAATTTTCTGCTTAGACTTATCAAAGTATTTAATCATACTTGTGGTTGTAAAAAATATCCGAAGTATAAGTCCATTTTTACTTAGAAACTCTCTTTATTCTGCTACATCACATTGTTCCATATCTATTTCAGAAAAATGTCTTACATATGGTTTTTTATAAGCCAATTTCCATCCAATTCCACAAATTAGTCCTATTACAACAGTTAGAGCTCCTATTACAAAAACTTGATTGGGCCAATTAAATGAAACAATAACCATGCCTACGCTTCCCATAATCATTGCAAACCCACCTATAAGTGAGGATGCTGAACCTGTATCTTTCTGCTGCTGCTCAAGCATCAAGTTAGTACTTGGCGGACGCATGCAGCATGATGCTATAGTAGAAGGCAAGAGAGCTAATGCAAATACCCAAGGTTTGCTGTTATCAAATATACAAACTAATATACCGCTGGCTATCATTACAATAAAGCAAGCATCAATGATAAATTCACGTTTAAGATGACCTGCAAGCTTAAGATAAAGGAATGGACCAAATAACATTCCCACTGCATTTAAAGTAAAATAATAACTGTATACTTCACTTGTAAGTTTAAAGCCCTCTTGATATATATAGGATGATGCAGATATAAACGCCATACATGCTATATTTACTACAGAAAATATAAGTAACATAGAAAAAAATCCTGGATTCTTAAGTACTACGCCTAACCTTCCCAATGTCTGCATTACTGTTCCTTTATTGTAACTTGTTAAGGTTTCATTTAGCAATACAGATCCTATTAGAGATGCTACTCCTATAAGGGCAAGCCCCACAAATATTCCTCTCCATGAAGTTACTTTTAAAGTCCATGAGCCTAAAACTGGTGCTACAGCTGGAGAAATTACTGTCATAGATTGAACAATAGATAAAACCGATTCTCGTTTTTTGCCGCTGTAAACATCTTTAACAATAGCTGTAGCTACTGCACTAGCTGCACTTCCTCCAACAGCTTGAATAATTCTAGAAAATATTAAAAGCGTCATATTGGCCGAAAATACACACATTACACTGCCTATTAAATAAAATACAAGACCCATAATAAGTACTGGTTTACGTCCATATTTATCACTTAACGGTCCAAAAACAAGCGTGCCTATGCTAAAAAATACAAAAAACATTATAAGCGTAAGATTAGTAACAGCCTGTGATACATGGAAATATTCAGACATCATAGGCAATGCTGGAAGATAAAGATCCGTGGATAAAGGCACAAATGCACTTAATAAAGAGATAAGGATTATAAGACCTTTATTTCCTAGATATTTTTGTTTTACTTCATTACTTTTAGATGATTCTGACATATCACTTTTTCCCATAAATACCTTCCTTTCAGATTTATATATTAGCGTATAAAAATAAGCCCTACGGGCTATTATGTCAATCTATATATGGCATTTACCATATATAGCAAATCATAACATAATTCATAATACAAAATAATCAATTGCAATTCGTGAATTGTGAACTGATTTAGGTTCCATTATTTTTAAATTATTAAAAATATACAGCCGTGAATAATGTCATGTATTGCTGATACTTATCCACGGCTGCTTAATTTCTACTTTCTAAATGCTGTCTTGATCAGTTAAAATAATAGGTCCATTTTTCGTTATAGCAAGAGTATGCTCATACTGTGCTGAAAGACTTCCATCTGCAGTACGTGCTGTCCAATTATTGCTATCTACTACAGTTGAATAAGTACCTATATCTATCATAGGTTCTATAGTAATTACCATACCCTCTCTAAGTTTAAGTCCTCTTCCTGGTTTACCATAATGAGGTACACATACATCATCATGCATTACTTTTCCTATGCCATGTCCTGTATAATCTCTTACTACTGAATATCCTAGTGGCTCTGCATAGCTTTGTATTTCGTGTCCTATGTCACCTATTCTATTTCCAACAACAGCTTTCTTTATACCTCTGTAAAGACATTCTTTTGTAACCTTCATAAGGTCCTCAGCTTCCTTAGATATATTTCCTACTGCATAGGACCATGCAGAATCAGCCAACCATCCATTTAAATTTACAACCATATCTATAGTTACAATATCACCTTCT
This sequence comes from Clostridium coskatii, assembly GCF_001675205.1. Lineage (NCBI taxonomy): Bacteria > Bacillati > Bacillota > Clostridia > Eubacteriales > Clostridiaceae > Clostridium > Clostridium coskatii. Next base: position 61,372 of record NZ_LROR01000041.1, read on the forward strand.
TTTAAAGGTTTGTTGCTTGGGAATCCATGACAGATCTCATCATTTACTGAAGCACAAGTAGCATACGGAAAACCCATATAACCTTTTTGCTCAGGGGTTGCCCCATTTTCTTTTAAAAATTTCTCCGTAAAAGCATCTATCTCCATAGTAGTTATACCTGGCTTAATCATTTTTCTAATTTCTTTATGACACGATGCTAGTATCTTCCCTGCTGCAGCCATATATCCTATTTCTTTTTCAGTTTTTATATCTATCAAATTTCTCGCCTCTATCTTAAAATTTATCCATACCTATTTCTATTTTAACATATTAATCTAAAAAAAACTTTTGTCAATTATTAATTATTATATACTACAGTTTACATATTTTCTACAGTTTTGTATTATAAACCTGGAAAATACTTTACAGCCTGATTATCAAACTATTTTTTTGTTCTTAACTCCACTATATAATTTAAATCCCTGTCCTAAAACTTCATGGGTATCACTTATTATTATAAATGAGTCTTTATCGATATTTTTTATGAAAGTTTTAAATCTGTTCAATTCTGATTGATCCATAACTACCATTAAAACTGTACGTTTTTCTTCAGTATAACCACCAAAACCAGACAGCACGGTAACCCCTCTGTTTAAATCCTCTAATACAGCTTTTTTAATTAGTTGTGACCTATCAGAAATTACAAAAGCAACTTTTGATCCACTAAATCCTAACTGCATTAAATCAATAGCCTTACTAGTTATATATATGGATATAATCGCATAAAGTGCTTTTTCTGCACCAAATACAAAACCAGCACAAATAATTACAGAACCATCTATTAATCCTTGAGAGTTTCCAATGCTCAAAGCTGTATATTTATTGGCAATACTAGCTATTATTGAAGTTCCCCCTGTAGATCCATCACTTTTAAAAACTAAGCCAAGTCCTATACCTGATAGTACTCCTCCGTATATAGCACCTAAAAGAGGATTTAATGTCAAAGCATGGAAATGTGTTGTAAAAAGTATGCATAAAGGTAGAACCAAAGAGCCAAATACAGTTCTCATTGCAAATTTTTTCCCCATAAAAAATAATCCTACAAAAATCAGTGGAATATTTGCACACCACTGGGTAATAGCAGGCTCTACACCAAATACATGCTGTACTAGTATTGATATTCCAACCGTCCCACCAGAAGCTATTTCATTAGGCTTTAAAAACAGATTAAATCCAAAGGCTACTATTATACATCCTATCATCATTTGTAAATACTGTTTTATATATTGATACATAGTACTTTTATTAGTCCAAACATTGTGCTTTGTCATTTTCAATTTCCTTTCCGTAAAAATCATCTAAACTTTTAAAAGCCCTATAGCATAAAACTATAGGGCTTTAGTAAACACCGTATTATCTTCTGAATCCTCTGTTGTTCTGTTGCTTTCTTTTTCTTCTACAATCAGGACATCTCTGAGGTTCATTTTCAAAACCTTTTTCTTTATAAAATTCTTGTTCGCCTTCAGTGAATACGAATTCTTCTCCACAGTCTTTGCAAACTATAGTTTTATCTGCCATTTAAACATACCTCCTTTTCCAAAAATCAAGATCTAAAACGATTCACAAATATATTTCTAAAAGAGATATGTTGTTCATCTAATCAAATCTAAGCATTAGTTATTACTAATACTTATTCAGTGTATCATACTAGTATTTAATTTGCAATATAATTGACCTCATTTTAATAAACTTCATCAATTATATAGCTGCTCCTATCCCTATTTCCTTTGGCCTGTTTTTTTAAAGTACTCATATATTCACCAATTTCATCTACATCTTTAAATCTATTGACATTTCCGTACATTCCTCCAAATGCAATTGATGTAAGTGGAAAGATATCCTTATTACCCTTTCGATCAAAGGATTCTATGTAATTATTTTCTTTATCTTTTTCATTGAAAAAATTAAGTATTTTTAAATCAAATTCACGGATCATCTCTTCACATAATTTATAACACTTAGCAGCAGTATCTTCTATTATACACACAAAATCATCTCCTCCTAAATGTCCTATAAAGCTATTGTATGGAAAAGATTTCTTAATTTTATTTTCTAAAAAAATTGAAGTGAATTTTAATACCTTATCTCCATTTTCAAAACCATAGGTATCATTATATACTTTAAAATTATTTAAATCAGCATAAAGAAGTAAAAAACTATTTTTGTAGCCTATCATATCTTTAAGAGTTTTATTTATAATAGCATTGCCCGGTAATCCGGTCAAAGGATTAAGATTTTTGGCATAATTTTTTTCAAATTCCACCGTATATTCAAGTAAGCATTTAACTGTTACAATTCCACAATATTTACTGTTCTTTGTAACTATGACATAATCATAAATCTTACTATTTTCTCTTGCCATTGCAGTTTTTGATACTTCACTTATAGAATCATAATAATCTACTATGAGAGGTGAACAATCCATAATTAAAGATATAGGTCTTTTTAAGAACACTGAGATTCCATATTTTGTAGCAAGCATAGAATCAAGATTGTGTTTCATAATCAAACCCGTGGGAAAATCTTCATTTACTATACATACTCCTGTAACACTTGATTGTTCAAAAAATTTTTTTATATTTTCACTTTTAGTTGATACCGAAAATGTTTTATTTTCTTGGGCAATATCTCCAACATAATTTCTCTCAAATTTATCTTTATTATCAGATATTTTATTATAATCAATTATTTTTTCTCTTACATTTTGAGGAATATCTAAAAATGTTCCTGCTGGTCTTTGAAGAAAATATCCCTGTCCAGCACAAACACCTATTTTAATTAATGTAAAAAGTTCTTCTTCCGTTTCAATTCCTTCTGCAATAAGTCTCATATGCGTAGCTTTTGCTAAGCTTACAAATGTTTTCATAAGTTCCTGCTTAAATGAATCTTTATCTATGTCTTTTACAAGAGATATATCAATTTTAATATAATTGGGTTTCGTTTCCATTAGGGTTTTAAGTCCTGAATAGCCCGCCCCTGTGTCATCAATTGCAATTTTATATCCTTGATTAATATAATTTTCAAGAGCACCTTTGAAACTTTTATAATCTTCTATAGCAGTTTTCTCCGTAATTTCAAATATAATCGAGTCTGGAGATATATTGTGTTTCTCTAAAAATTCTTTTGTAAATCCACTTTTAAATCTCTCATCTCTAAATATTTTAGGATCTACGTTTATAAACAGCAGCTTATTTTTATCAATCTCCTTTGCTTTCTCAATAGCCTTCACTCTGCACAAAGATTCAAGTTCCCATGTTTTATTATATTTTTCTGCAGTGGAGAAAAGTTTGTTTGGAAAATATAAAGTTGAACCTTCAGGTCCGCGGCTAAGTGCTTCGTACCCTATAACAAAACCATTTTTTAAAGAAATAATAGGTTGAAAAACAGTACTTATGCTCTTTTCCGCTAATATTTTATCAAGTTCATTATCTATACTCATTTACAGCACCCCATTAATTTAACTTTAAAAAAAGTATACATTTTACAAGTTAAATATAAATTAAACATAAGTTAAATATTCTCTAATTATCAGTTAAAAACATTCAGACTGCACCTAAACCTAAGAATCTCTTGATAAGTAACCTATTTTTCTTTCCTAACAGTAACACTTTTAGTCTGCATTACATATTTTACAGTAGTGAAAGAACTTTAGCCTAGACTAACAAATTTTTATAAAGAAGGTACGTTTAGAATATGGAAAACGAGTTAAATGTATTGAAAAAAAATAGAGGACTACTTGGAAAAAGCCGTGAATTATCCAAGTTTCTGGGACCTGCTTTTATAGTAAGCGTGGCTTATATAGATCCTGGAAATTTTGCTACAAATATAAGTGCTGGCTCCAAATTTAACTACACTCTTTTATGGGTAATTCTGTGGAGCAATATAATGGCCATCTTCCTCCAGTCAATGTCTGCAAAGCTAGGCATTGCCACAGGACACAACCTACCTGAAATGTGTGGAATGATCTTTTCAAAAAAAGCCAATTGGTTTTTATGGATTTGTGCCGAACTTGCTGCTATGGCAACAGATTTGGCAGAATTTCTAGGCGGCACTCTTGGATTGTATCTACTATTTAAAATTCCTATGATTTATGCAGGTCTTCTCACTGGATTAGCAACTTATATCATTGTATATATGGAGAAATATGGTCAAAGGATAATAGAAGCAATAATCACTACATTAGTAACTGTTATATGCATTGCATATTCTATGGAATTATTTATAGCTAAACCTGATTGGACAGCTGTTGGGATACATACCCTTGTTCCCATACTGCCAAATGGAAGTGCTGTATTGATAGCTGTAAGCATGTTAGGAGCTACTGTTATGCCCCATGTTATATATCTGCATTCTCAATTGGTTCAAAGTCGTAATCATAGAAATGACAGCATAAAAGCTAAGCTTAGTCACTTAAAAATGGAGAGAATTGACATAATAATTGCCATGAACATTGCATTTATCGTAAATGCAGCAATGGTAATAGTTTCAGCTGCAGTATTTTATAAAAATGGAATAGCTGTAGACTCCATCGAACAGGCACATAAGTCTCTAGAACCACTAGTAGGCTCCTTATCCAGTGGAATTTTTGGCATAGCCTTAATTGCATCTGGATTGTCTTCATCTGCAGTAGGAACGTTAGCAGGACAGACTATTATGAAAGGTTTTGTAAATCTAAATATACCACTTAATGTTAGAAGACTTATAACTATGACACCTGCAATGGTTATTATATGTCTTGGAATGAATCCAATGAAAGCTTTAGTGCTAAGCCAGGTTGCATTAAGTTTTGCCCTCCCCCTTGCAATAATACCTATGCTGCTTATAACCAGTCGAAAAGATCTCATGGGTAACCTTGTCAATAAGCCTCTTACAAAAACTGTAGGATGGATTATAACCTGTGTAATAATAGGGTTAAATGCTTTACTCATATGTTTAACTTTTACGGGCAATGTTTAATACAACATTGCCTATATGATCGGCAAAGGTTATAATTACTTTAAATATATCAATTTGAAAGGAAGATAATATTGGATAAAGAAAAATATCATCATGGAAATTTAAAAGAAGAAATGATAAAAAAGGGAATTGAGCTTCTAACTAATAGTGGATATGAAGATTTTTCTTTAAGAAAAGTAGCTAAAATGTGCAGCGTGAGCCATACCGCACCTTATAAACATTTTAAAAATAAAGATGAACTCATTTCTGCAATCATTATGGAAGTATCAAAAAGCTTTGAAAACTCTTTGAATGAGATTGTAAATAAATATCCTTCCGATCCAAAAAAACAACTTGTTGAACTCGGAAAACAATATGTAAAATTTATGATTGAAAATCCAGATTATTTTAAATTTATTTTCTTAAGCGATTTTAGTAAACCTGTAAATATAAGCAAAGATGATAATTCATCCTATGAAGGTGGAGCTTTTCAAGTATTTAAAGCAAGTGCCATTAATTACCTAAAATCTGTATATAAAAATACTATAGAAGAAAAGGATCTATCTTTAGACATATTAACCATGTGGAGTGCGGTACACGGTATTTCTGTGTTACTATTAAATAATAGTATAAAATACGATGGAGATTGCATTGATTTAGTTGACAAAATGTTGAATGAAAAAATAATAAAAATATATGATACTATTAAATTGCCCTGCGACTCTTGCAAATAAAATAAGGCTATAAGCTAACATACTCATAGTCTTATTTATTTAAATTTTTAAGCCAATTGCCTAACTTTTTTTGCAGTTTTAATTACTTTTTTACCACTTAGTATATCTCCAGTAGGACATATATTTGCACATAAATGACATCCCTCACATTTATCTTCAATAAGCTGTGGTTTTCTAGATTCATAGTTCCATTTTATAGCTTGATGTCCTCCATCAAAACAAGATATATAACATCTTCCACATCCAACACAATTGTGATCTCTAAATTCAGGATAAATTATATAATCCCTTTCAAGTTCATCTGCATTCACTACATTTTTAACTGCCAATCCCACTAAATCTTTTACTTTTTCAAATTTTTTATCTTCCATATAATAGGACAATCCACTTATCAAATCCTTTATTATTCTATATCCATATTGCATAACAGCTGTAGTAATTTGAATATTGGATGCTCCTAGCAGTAAAAATTCTACTGCATCTTCCCAAGTTTCTATTCCACCTATTCCACTTATAGGAATTTCTTTTAGTTTTTCACTCTTAGCCAAGTCACTTATAAATCTAAGAGCTATAGGCTTGATTGCCTTTCCTGAATATCCAGATACAGCTGACTTACCATTTATTATTGGATAAGGTGAGAACTTATCTAAATCAACCCTAGTTATACTTTTTACAGTGTTTATAGCAGCTATTCCATCTGCGCCGCCGTGTATTGAAGCTTCTGCAGGGATTACCATATTCCCTATATTGGGAGTCATCTTGGCAAGTACAGGAAGTGAAGTTCCTCTTCTTACAGCTTTGCAGTATTTCTCTACAAGTTCAGGATTTTGACCTACATCTGACCCCATGGATTCTTCCGCCATCTGGGGACATGAAAAGTTACATTCAATTATATCTGCACCTGCCTTTGTAACTAACTCCGCCAGCTTAGTCCACTGCTGTTCATTTTCTCCCATAATGGATGCAACAATAACTTTATCTTTAAATTCTCTCTTCAATTTACTTATACATTCTAGATTATATTCTAAAGGATGCTCTGATATCTGCTCCAAATTTTTAAATCCTATAAAAGGAGTATTCTCTTTGCCTATTGCATCAAACCTAGGAGATACCTCATCTGCAACATAAAAGCCTATAGTCTTAAATACCACACCAGCCCAGCCCATGTTTAGAGCTTTAGCGCACATTTCAAAGTTATTGCTAATTACAGAAGAGGACAAGAAAAATGGATTTTCGCACTTTATACCACAAAACTCTATAGAAAGGTCCCTCATTTTAAATTACCTCCTCCACTTTTAAGCTCTCTTCATGAAGAAATTTGTGTATCATCCTTATCTTTATGGGTCTATCTATTTTTCCCCTTATGCAATTTCTTTGACAATACATCTTATTATTGCATGCAAGACCACATTCACCAGATTTATATAAGTCATCAATAAACTTATGACAGGCTCCTTTATAATTCTTAAATCTTAGAGACATTATAATATCTGCTGCATTTTTTCCTCCCGGGCATGCTTTGCTGCAAGGTGGATCATAACATAAAAGACATCTAGAAACTTCTTCTGTTATCTGACTAAATCTCATATCATTTTTCTTGTCCATATTAAGTCCTCCTATTAAGGCATTTGAAAGAAAATGCCTAATTACCTCTTTATCTTTCTCTTTAAGAATTTTCCCCAACCAGGTTTTCCTACAAATTCTCCATCTTTAAATACAAGCTTTCCTCTTGATAAAGTCATAACTGGATATCCTTTCAATTTAACTCCTTCCCATATGGTATAATCTACATCAGAATGCATATTATCCTTTGAAATTGTAAATTCCTTTTTAGGATCATAGATTACAATATCAGCATCTTTTCCTATTACAATACTACCCTTTTGATTATCACATCCAAATATTTTTGCAGGGTTTGCACTGCAAACTTCTACTGCCTTGTTAAAGGAAATCCTTCCTTTATTTGCTTCACTTAACATATATGGATACATATTTTCTATGCCCATACATCCATTTGGTATCTTTGTAAAATCATCTTTTCCCCAATCTTTTTCAGAACTTTGAAATGGACAATGATCTGTAGCTATAGTAGAAATATCACCTGTTTTTATACCTTTCCATAGGGCATCTAAACTTTCTTTTCCTTTCATAGGTGGAGAGCATACAAAATTTCTTCCGTCTTCTCTCTTGTAAACTTCACTTGTAAAATATAAATATTGAGGACAAGTTTCTGCATATATTTCATAACCTTCATCTTTCGCCTTCTTTACTTCTTCCATACCTTCCTTGTTTGCAAGATGTACTATATAAAGGGGAGCATTTAGTGACTTTGCCCAGTGTATTGCCCTCTTATCCGCTTCTGCCTCTACAAATTCAGGTCTTGACATATAGTGATACCAGGCAGAAGTTTTACCTTCTTTCAGATATTTCTCAGTTCTTATGTCTATTAAATCCGGGTTTTCTGCATGCACTGAAATAAGTGCTCCTGTTTCTTTAGATTTTTCAAGCACCTGGCAAAGCACTCCGTCATCTGCCATAAGCCCTTCTTTTTTATATACCATATACACTTTAAAGCTGGGCAGTCCATAATCTACTGCAGCTTGAAATTCATCTAAAATTTCTGGTCTTAAATCAGATATTACTACGTGAAAAGCATAATCAACACAAGCTTGTGGTGCACAGATCTCATCTCTTTCTCTCGCCGTTTGAATTATGCCGTGACCTTTCTGCTGCAGTGCAAAATCAAAAACTGTAGTTGTACCTCCACAGGCAGCAGCTCTCGTACCTGCCTCATAACTATCTGCAGATATGGTGCCCCCAAAGGGCATTTCAAGATGTGTATGTGCATCTATTGCCCCCGGTAATACATATTTTCCTTCTGCATCTATTATATCTTCTCCACTATCCTCAATTTCTTTTCCTATGGCTGCAATTTTTCCATTCTTTATGCCTATATCTGCTTTATAAGTGTCTTTAGCCGTTATTATAACTCCATTTTTTATAATCAAATCCATAATTTATCACCTCATAAAATAATCTAAAAGCTTTGTTCTTCAAATTCTTCAGGCTGGCTATTAATTTTGCCTGAATCTTTAGATCCTGCACTTAATAAATAATAAACAATAAATGAAACTCCAAAACCTACAAACCAAGCATAATTTACTATTCCACTTAAGCTAGGGACTATTTTACCTATAAGAGCTGCAAAAATTCCTAAAACAAGTGCAATAATTGCCTTTGGATTAAACCCTTTCTTATAGGTATACAATCCTTCTTTAAGATACAGATCTTTAAGATTTACTTTGGTCTTTTTTATAAGCCAGTAATCACATATGATTATTGCAGCTACAGGTCCAAGTATTCCAGAATAAGTGTCAAGCCATGTATACACGTATCCGCTAGGATCTGCTAAAAGCTTCCATGGCATTATTAGTATTCCTATAATGCCTGTAATAAGCCCTCCCATTTTAAAACTTATATGTTTCGGTGCTACATTTGAAAAATCATTTGCTGGTGAAACAATGTTTGCGGCAATATTAACAGAAAGAGAAGCAACTACTATACCAAAGAAACCTATTAACATTGCAAAAGGATTTGAAAATTTCGATATTATATCTACTGGACTCCACATGCTTTTTCCAAATATTACTGCAGTAGCAGAAGTTATTATTATACCCATAGCAGAAAATACTGTCATAGTTATAGGAAGTCCTAAAGATTGTCCTATTAGCTGTTCCTTTTGCCCTTTTGCATATCTTGTGAAATCTGGTATGTTCAGAGACAGTGTTGCCCAAAATCCTACCATACTGGTAAGTGAAGCAGGAAATACTTTCATAAAATCACTCATGGTATGCAATTTGCCTGGTGAACTTAAAAGTGGTCCAAAGCCGTGAGCAGATTTAATTGCCCAAGCCATCAAAACAAAAGCTAAAACCATAACTAGTGGAGCTGCCCAGTTTTCAAATCTTTTCAGCTGCTCCATACCTTTAAATATAACAAACATCTCAAGGCCCCAGAATATCATAAATGTTATACCAGACGGCAAACTAAGTCCTGCTATTTGAAAACTTCCCCCAAGAGTTTTCCATCCTGGAATTACAGCTGAAAACAATACATTTAATGCACTTCCACCTATATAGGTATTTATTCCAAACCACCCGCAGGCAACAACTGCCCTTAAAATTGCAGGTATATTTGCACCAAATACTCCAAAGGATAGCCTTGAAAATACCGGAAAGTTAATTCCATATTTAGTTCCAGGATGGGCGTTCAATAAAATTGGTACTAAAACTATCAGGTTTCCAAGAGTAATTGTAAATAGTGCTTGTTTCCAGTTCATGCCCAACGATATCAAGCTTCCTGCTAGCATATAGGTAGGTATACAGTGAGCCATTCCAATCCAGAGAGCAGTGAAATTATAGGTATTCCAGGTTCTTTCCTTAACCGGAACTGGCGCGTTATCGCCATTGTACAGTTTACTTTCCGTAACAGTTGTATCGGATTGATCTAATTCATATATTTCTTTTTCTACTGGCTGTTCCATATAGATCCCCTCTTTCTTTTAATAGACTTATAATCAAATTTACATCTTATCGATGTCTAGTATAGTTTGAAGCAGTACATTGGCACCTTTTACACAATTATCAAGAGGAGTTTTTTCTATTTCACAATGGCTGTGTCCTCCAATACTTGGAACAAATATCATAGTTACAGGAAGCATATCAGCTGCAAATTGAGAATCATGTCCAGGACCACTGTACATTCTCATATTGGGATATCCATAAAGATTTGCATTTTTTTCAACCAGATTTACTAATTCTTTATTGAAGCTGACAGTTTTACGTGCCCACAATTCCTCATAGCTAACTTTACAGCCTGCGAGTTCAGATGGAATGTTCTTAATTATATCAACTACCTGCTGTACTACTTTTGGATCTTGATGTCTTGCATCCAAAGTAAATTTAACGTCATCTGGTATAATTGTATGAACATTTGGTGAGCAGTTAATTCTTCCAGTAGTATAGACTAACTTGCCATCAAGTTTATCTAGTTCCTTGTGAAGATATAAAATGGCTTCAGATGCTGCCAAAAGAGCATCTTTTCTTAATTTCTGTGGAACAGTTCCTGCATGTCCAGCTTGACCTATAAATTCGAATTCATAGTTAACCATTCCAACAACGCCCTCTACAACTCCAATATCCTTTTTGGCGGCTTCAAGTACTGGTCCCTGTTCAATATGCAGTTCTAAAAGAGCCATATAATCTTTAGGATTTATTCTATTTTTTTCATCACCCTTATATCCACTTGCATCCAGAGCTTCACCAAAAGTTACGCCTTCCGGGTCCTTTGATGCCAGCATCTTTTCTTTATCAAATTTACCAGTAACAACACCAGATGACATCATAGCAGGATCAAAACGTGCTCCTTCTTCGTTAGTCCATATCATAACTGTAATTGGATGGCGGTGAGGAATGTTTTCCCTAACTATAGTTTCAGCTGCTTCCATTGCAGTCATTACTCCTAAAATTCCATCATAATTTCCTCCTTGTACTACTGAATCACAATGAGACCCCATTGCAATATGAGACAGGTCCTCCAATCCTTTGAAAGTAGCATACATATTTCCCATATCATCTGTTACAATATATGCACCTAGTGATTTCATTCTCTTTGTAAACTCTGCTCTTGCTTGAAGGGCTGCTTCTGATAGGGATAACCTTGTTATTCCACCGTGTCCTGTAGCACCAAATTTACTAAAAGTAGCAATTTTATTTTCCATTCTTTCTTTATCACAGCTAATTTTTTTCATATCTTTTACTTCCATAATCAATATCTCCTTTACATTTTTTCAAATTGATTTATAATATAATTGGTTAATTAATTTTAAGTGTCCTATTCTTCCACAAAAGGGACGCTTATTTTTTTAATGTTTTTACAAATTCATCTATAGAATACATAACCCTATCAAAAATATTCATAGCTTCTTCCATCTCTTTTTTATTTATAATAAGTGGAGGTGCTATCATTAAGCAGCTCTCATGAGAATAAGTTGAAAATCCTTCCTCTTTTAACATTCCAACTATCTTTGACATTATTCCATCTGGATCTTTTCCATAAGGCACTAGAGCTTCTCTAGTTTCTCTATCTTTTACTAGTTCTACTGATGAAAACAATCCTATATATCTGACGTCTCCTACACTCGAATGCTTTTTCTTTATTTCCTCTAATTTTTTTCCTAAAATGACCCCCATCTTCTTAGAATTTTCTATTAGATTTTCTTCATCATATACATCTAATGTTGCGCAGCCTGCAGCACAAGCTAGTGGATGTGCATTGTATGTTAGCCCACACATAAGTACATTATCATCAAAAAACTTTGCTATTTTCTCACTTACAATTACTCCTCCAAGAGGTACATATCCACAAGTAATTCCTTTTGCAAATGTGATAATATCTGGTTTTACATCCCAGTTATTGCAGGCAAACCATTCTCCAGTTCTTCCCCATCCAGCCATAACTTCATCACAAACCATAACTATTCCAAATTCATCACATAGCTTCCTTATTCCTTGGAGATAACCTTCAGGTGGTATGATTACACCATTGCTGCCAGTTACACTTTCAACAACAATAGCTGCTACTTTATCCGTACCCTCGTATATAAGCTGCTCTCTAAGTTTGCTTAAATAAAATTTTGAAGCTTCTTTTTCACTTTCAAATCTTATTTTTTCTCTGTAAATATAAGGATCAAAGAACTTTACAAATCCAGGTATTCCAGGTTCACAAGTATATCTTCTTGGCTCTCCGCTTAAATTTGCAGCTCCAAAACTTGCTCCATGGTAAGAACGATATCTCGAAAATATCTTAAATCTTCCAGTAACCATCTTAGCTATTTTTATAGCATTTTCATTGGAGTCTGATCCACCTAATGTAAAGAATACTTTAGCCATATTATCTGGTGCCTTTTCTATTACCCTAGCAGCCAATTTTGCCCTTACATCTACAGCATAGGAAGGTCCCATAAATGGCATCTTATCTGCCTGCCTTTTTATAGCCTCTATTATCTTTTTATTTCCATGTCCTACATTTACATTAACTAATTGAGAGGACATATCAAAATACTTTTTCCCATCACTGTCCCAAAAATAAATTCCTTCAGCCTTTGTAATTACAAGGGGTTTTAGATTTTTCTGTGCACTCCAGGAATGCAAGTTGTACTTTTTATCATACTCTCTAATTTGATCAACATCTAAATCTAACTCAGTATCTTCTAAAACTTCCATTTAAATTCCTCCTTAATATATCTTTTCATATATTTCTACTAACTGCTCTACCGTAGGTTTTCTCGGATTAAGAGCTGTAGTTTTACTTTCCATAGCATCTTCTGCCATCTTTCTAAAATTGTCTTTGTCTACACCAACTTCTTTAAGTGATACTGGAAGTCCTGTTTCCAAGAAAATGGACTTTATAGTATCCACTGCAATCAAGCTTGCTTCTCTTACAGATTTTCCTCCTACATTTTCTCCCATAGCTTCCGCTATAACTTTAAATCTTTCAGCACAAGAAGCTCTATTAAACTTCATAACCTCCGTAAGCAAAATTGCATTTGCCATTCCATGGGGAACTTTATAATAAGCTCCTAAAGGTCTTGACATTGAATGAACAAGTGCTGTAGATGCATTGCTAAAAGCAAGTCCTGCATACATCTGTCCAAGCAGCATTTTTTCCCTAGCTTCAATATCACCTTTAAGCACTGACCGTGAAATATTACTACTTATAATCTTTATTGCCTTTATTGCAAATGTATCTGACATTGGCTGTGCAGCCTTTGAAATATATGCCTCAATTGCATGAGTGAAAGCATCCATCCCTGTAGCTGCCGTAACCTCAGGCGGCATCATCATAGTCAAAAGTGGGTCTAAAATTGATACTTCAGGTATTATAAAGTTACTTGAAATAAGCATCTTTATCTTTCTTTCAGTATCTGTTATTATAGAAAACTTACTAACTTCACTTCCAGTTCCTGCTGTAGTAGGAACTGCTATAATAGGTATTCCATAAGTTTTAGGCTGAACTTTTTCATAATCTAAAATATCCCCTCCATTTCCTATAACCATACTTATGGCTTTGGCTGCATCCATAGCACTTCCTCCACCTAAGGCAACTATAAAATCTACTTTTTCTTTTTTTCCTGCTTTCACTCCTTCCCTTACAGTAATTACACTAGGATCTGATTCTACTTTATTAAATATAACAGGATCTATTCCCTGATCTTTTAAACTATAGTAAACTTTATCTAATGCACCTGTCTTTTTTGACGAATGTTTTCCTGTAACTATCATTGCCTTATTTCCAAACACCGCTGCTTCACTTCCAATGAAATTTACGGTATCTTTCCCATATATTATTTTCTTGGGACATTGAAAAACTGAATAATCCATAATTCCATCACCTAACCCGTTTAATTTGTAATTTATCAATTTAACTGCTATTTATTTAACTGTTTATTAAATTTAATGTATATAATTTACCATATTTCTAAACTAATTAGTATGTCCACTATGAACAAATATATGGATAAATTTTTGTTCACTATATAGAAATTGCATTTAAATCAATCTTAAAAACACCCCAATTTTTATACAAAGCATAATATTAAAGACAGTTTCATCATCCTTCAAATCACAGTTTAATATTTCCTCTATTCTATTTATCCTATATTTTATAGTATTTCTGTGGATGTACAGCTTTTCTGCAGTTTTACCTAAGTTTCTATTTTCCTTTAAATATGCAATTAACGTTTTTACTAGCACAGAGGAGTTTTTTTCATCATATATTTTAAGTTTAAGTAAATTTTCATCAAATAGTTTTTTCATCTCTGCATTGGTTTCTATATCAAAAAAAAGCCTAAATATACCTAAGCCTTTATACTTTATAACACAATTCTTCTTTCCAAAAATCTTAGATAACTTTAATGCTTTTATTGCCTCTAATATTACGCATTTAAAATCTTTTAGATCACTGCATTCATCTCCTATTCCTATACTTACAGTAATATCACCCATTCTCTTTGATATTTCATTTCGTATAGATTCTGCAATCCTGTCTATATTTTCTACATTGGAACATACCATAAAATAAAATGCATCACTTTGAACTGCATAAAAATATTTTTTGTTATTTTCATCTAAAACGTATTCTACTATATCTTGTACACGGTTTTTTATATTTGATATAATTTCCTCGTCATCTATATTTTTTTTCTTTATATAAGAGCTAAAATTGTCAATATCAACTATTAGGCTGCAATATTTCTTTTCTCTTTTGTATCCATATAAAACTGCCCTATCCAACATTTCCTCATCAATATTTATATCCTCAAAAATCACTTCTCGCATAAAATTGTTCACAGATTCCTTATGCGCATTTCGTGCAAAAATGGCCCTGCAAATAATTTGAGTTACATCTATCAATTTCACCTCGAAAGGTAACTCAAATATAGGAAAACCTGCAGTATTTGCAAAATCTATAACTCCTTTAGGTGTCTCTTTTATATAAGGCCCTATATTTATAACAAGGCCAGATAAATTTCTAGAAATAATGTCTTTAATAAATTTAAGGAGAACTTCTGAATTATTTCCTATTGCTATACCAGTAATAAATAAAAGTTCTCCTCCTTTTACAAAATCACCAACATCAGGTACTTCTATTACATGTGCCCAGGTAATTCCCCTGTCTAAACCGCCCTTTCCAGCTACAACTTTCATTTTTTCAAGTCCTGGCAAATTTAATATATTCCTACAAGTAACAATCATATTTTCTATCCCTCTTTTATAATTTAATGTATATTTGATAAAAATATACTAATATTTTTATTATTTGTTTAAAATATCCTTGTATATAATTATAATATATTAATATTTTTTTGTAAAAGTACAAAAATCAAAATTGAATATTTTTACCTTTAATGCAGAGAATAAGCATAAATTATAAAATAATTTTTTCTAGGAGAGTGATCTTTAATTGTGAAGAAGTTTTTTAATTCTAAAAACACTTCAGATCCTATTTATGTACAAAAGTTATCCGATGATAGATATAATTTGCCCTTAAATAAATCTCTTTCAAATAATTTAAACGTATTGCACGAATTATTTTCAAATTGTGCTGATGTTGTTTACCATAAATTTGTTATACATTCAATGAAATGTTCCTGCGTACTTATTTTTATAAATGGACTTTCAGATATAAGATCAATTAATGAAAGCATATTACCTTCTATCATGAATATTAAAAAGGTTACTGAAAATGATTTAAAATGTGATTATACTGTAGAAATAATTAAAAAATATTTTCTTGAAATTACAAAAATAAGTGAAGTATCAACTATTGGGCAAATTACAAATGCTCTCCTAAATGGAAATACCATACTTTTACTAGATGGTGATGATATCGCTTTAGAAATGGAAACACCCGGTTGGAAGGAAAAAAGCATATCAGGCACAGATGTTGAAAAAGTTATAAGAGGACCAAATGAAGGGTTTACACAAAATATTTCTATCAATATCTCACAACTCAGGAGAAAAATAAAATCTTCAGATTTAAAAGTTGAAGATTTTATAATCGGAAAACAAACTCATACAAAAATAAGCATCACCTATTTACAGGGAATAGTAGATAACAATATTGTTGAAGATGTAAAAAAAAGACTTTCCAAAATAGACATAGATTCTGTTTTAGAAAGTGGCTATATAGAAGAACTGATAGAAGATACTCACTATACCTTATTCCCACAAATTCAGCACAGTGAAAGGCCAGATAGAGTTGCCGCTGGGATTTTAGAAGGCAGGGTAGCACTTTTAGTAGATGGTACTCCTTGTGTTTTAATACTTCCTGCTACTTTAATTCAATTTTTACAAACTAGTGAAGATTATTATGAAAGATATACCACTACCATATTTGTACGCTTTATCAGATTAATTTTCTTCGTAATTTCCCTGCTGCTTCCTGGATGTTTTGTTGCAATTATTTTATATCATAAAGAAATGATTCCTACACCTTTACTTATTACCATTATTGGAGCCTCCCACGGAGTTCCTTTTCCTATTTTTATTGAAGCATTGTTAATGGAAACAGCTTTTGAGACACTTAGAGAAGCAGGTATCCGCCTTCCTTCACCAGCTAATCAAACTGTAGGTATTGTTGGTGCATTGGTTATTGGTGATGCAGCCGTCAGAGCTGGTGTTATTTCACCTATTATGGTTATTGTTATAGCCATTACAGCCATAGCTTCTTTTAGCATTCCATCTTATGATATGGGGTATGCTATTCGTATTTTACGTTTTTCCATGCTGTTCTTAGGAGCATTTTTAGGCTTATATGGAATTCTGTTAGGTATTATTGTACTTCTAATTCACTTATCATCATTAAGTTCCTTCGGTATAAATTATCTTTCTCCACTAGCACCTTTAAATCTAAAGGATTTGAAAGATACTTTAATAAGATTTCCCTGGTCTCATATGAAATGCAGACCTCATTTTGCCAATGCTAATAATTTGTGCCGGCAAAAATCATCCTATGAAAATAAGAAAGACGAGAAAGGATAACAAAATATGAAGTATAAATCAATGTTATTTTACATTTTAATCTTTATATTTTCAATTTCACTTTACGGCTGCAGCACAGATAAAAGTGAACTACACGAAATCAGCCTTGTAGTGGGCATGGGTATTGATAAGATACCTAGTGATAATTCTTTTGCTGTAACATTAGAAATTGTTAACCCAAACAGCACAAAAAACGAAAATAATTCTATTATACAAACAAGCACTGGATATTCTATTTTTGATGCAGTTCAAAACTTTTCAAAAAATAATTCTACCCTGCCCAACTTTTCACATGCTAAAGTAATCATTTTATCAAAAGAATTATGTGAATCGGAATCAGAAGTTTCTGAAGTAATGGATTATTTAAATAGAAATCGTGAAATACGAGGTACTAGTTGGATACTTATTTCAAATAAATCAGCTAAAGAAATCTTAAAAAGTAAAATTTCTAATGAAACTATAATTTCAAATGGCATAAACACTATGATGAGTTTATTTAAAAGGAACGGATCTATTGTACCCATGACCATAAATAACTTTATTATAGAAGCAAAAAAAGAGTCAAATTCAGCCTTTGCTCCTATAATTGATACAGAAAAATCAAAAGATAGTATCACTTCCAAAATTACAGTAGAGAAAATGGCTATTTTCAAAAACAACCGTTTAATAGGAACACTTACAAGTGAGGAATCTAAAAATCTTTTCTGGATGACGGACTATACAAAAGGTCATGCAGATGTATTTCCCCTTAAATCAGCTAAAAATAATACAAACATAACCGCAAATGTTTTTAAACAATCCACTCAAATAATTCCTCACTTAACTGAAGAAGGTTTTAACATGGAAATTCGATGTAAAGGCAGTGCCTTTATTGAGCAGGTAGAAAATATTGATATCAGTCCTGAGGATGTATCTAGATTTCAATACGATATTGAATCTGTACTAAAAGACCAACTAAATAAATTGATAGCAAAGTCACAGAAAAATTTAGATACAGATTTTGTTGGTTTTTCAACAAAAATATATAATAACTATCCAAAGGAATGGCTTAATATAAAAAAAAATTGGGATAAAATATTTCCAAATATAAAATATGAAATTAGTTTTGAAATTAAATTAACTAATATAGGAATAATTAAGGATCCTATTATAAAAAATAAGGAGGAAACAACTAAATGACTGCAATTGTAATTATCTCGGCAATTCTAATAGTACTGTTTGAGGGAATACTTCTAATAAAAAAAAAGATGGGAAAAGAATTGCTATATGCCTCATTTTTGCTTATGATGTCTTTGTTTTTTCAAATTGGTAAAAATTTAGGTATACCAGGTCCTATAGATTTAATAGAAAATTTATTTAAGCCTATTGGCAAAATATTTTTAAATAGGTTATAAATTTTACATTGAGGAGAATAGATATGCGTGAAAAAGAAATTATCACTACAAATCAATTTATATGGATGCTTTTTTGTATCGTCACATCTTTCAGCGGATTACAAGTAATTAGACTGCTAATTTTTCAAGCAAGAAGGAATGCTTGGCTGTCTGTAATTTTAGCCTGGATTTTAGATGTACTCCTTGCTGTTGTCTATGCTTACATGGGCATAAGATTTCCAGGCCAAAATATGGTACAATACAGCATAACTATTTTAGGGAAAAAACTAGGTAAAATTATAGGAATATTGTTTCCTATTTTCTTTTTACTTGTATCTGCTGTACTGCAAAGATCACTGAGTATAATTCTTAATATGGTGTTTTTTCCAAAAACTCCAGTAGAACTACTTCTTATATCCTCTTATCTTGTAATTGCATATGCTGTTTTTAAAGGAATAGAAGTAATAGGAAGAGTATCCGAAATTTTGGGCCCCTTCTTTTTGTTTTCTCTTATTTTATTTTTTTCATTTGCCATACCTGATATAAAGTTAGATAGACTTAAACCTCAGCTGGAAGCTGGCCTATATCCAGCTTTAACAGGTACTCCTCTGATTTTATCCTTTATAGGAATATGTATTATTATGGGAATGTACATTCCTATTTGCAATCATCCAGAAAATGGATTCATTGCAAAATTTACTGCAGTTAGTTTAGGTATTTTGATCATCCTGATGCTAGTTATAAGTACAATAGGAATTTTTAGTTATCCACAGGCCAAAAATATGATAAATATCAGTCTTGAACTCACAAGATTTGTTCATTTAGGTCAGTTTTTTGAACGGGTGGAAGCTATCTGGCTTATGATTGTCATCGGCGCAGCAATTACAGCATCTGGAAGTATGATATGGGCCTTTAGCGTTGGTATATCTCAAGTTGCAGGACTAAGTACATATAAACCTCTTGTATTTCCTGCTGCACTGCTTTCTTTTGTTATTGGTATAACTTCCTTTAATAACAGCCTGGAACTAGTAGATTTTAGTTTTTATTCATACCCCTTTCTGTCTATATTTGTTGGGACAGGATTAGAAATTTTTCTCTTCTTTGCAGCTTTAATCTTAAAGAAGAAAGGCTAGCTTAAATCATCATCTTTATCTACTACATTTTTTACTTTGTTTTTGTATTTACTAAAAAGATACTTTTGAAAAAAATAAAAGATTAAAAAACAAGTTAAAATTAAACATATTCCTATAATAGTGGATATGAAATTATTTACACCTATTTTCTCCATACTTATGCCTCCCCTCTTACAATATATTTCCCAATATTATATATTTCATTAATCTTATAGAGTCTCTAAATAAAAAATCAACTTATACTCCGTATATTTTTTACAACCTTCAGCTCGTTAAATATTTTGATGAGGCTAAGCAAAAAATTTTGAAAAATACTGAGGACTTTTGAAAACTCGTACCTCAAACAGTTCAAAAGTTCTAGATTTTTCAAAAATTTTTCTCTAAGCCTTATATACAAAATATTTAAAAGAGCTTCATTATTGTAAAAATATGCCTACGTATAAGTTGATTTTTTAGTTACAATGCCTATATACAAGGTTTCAAATTGAAATTCAAACTTATACATGAAATTTATCATTATATAATATTGTATAAATTTAAATTTCGTTTAGAAACTTTATATTTAATGCTTCTTTAATTGTTCTTGATAAACTTTTTCTATTTTCTCAATAATACTACATTCATTGAAACTTCTATCATAAATACTAGAGACTTTCATTATCCCCATAATGCTGTTCGTTAAAAAAACACTATCTGCAAACATCAAATCTTCCTTACTGAACTCACCTTCAGTAACATTAAAGTTATTTATTATGAACTTTCTTACTGTACCCTCAAGTAATCCACATTTTTTAGATGGAGTATATATTTTTTTATTCTTTGTAAAAAACACATTAGATACACTTCCCTCCGATAATTTATCCTCTGTATTAAAAAACAACACCTCATTGTATCCCTCATCAATACATTTTTCATGTTCTAATATATTTTCTAAATAATTTAAAGATTTTAAGTATGTAAGCTGAGAAAATTCATTTCTCCTAACAGAACTTATCTTAACTTTAAAACCTCTTTTATACTGTTCCTCAGTATAATTGTTCTTTCTAGTATTGAACAACGTATTTTCCTCTGTAACTACTAACTTCAGCACACAATTATTACACTGAAGCTTGTTAACAGCATCCATAACTTCATCTTCAGTAATTTCTTTATCTATTCCTATAATAGAAAGACCTTTATTTATCCTATATAAATGATTTTCAAGAAAAAGTGGTTCATTGTTTACAAGCATAGTTTCAAAAAGTCCTCTTCCAAAGTAAAAGCCGGTGTCTAAAAAAACTTTATCATCTTCTACCTTCTTACCATTTAAGAGCATCATAACTGCTATTCACCCCTTTATAATACTTTCATCAAAGCTCTAGCCTTATCAAGTGTTTCATCATATTCTGCTTCATCATCAGATTCCCAGGTAATTCCTCCACCAACACCTAAATAAGCTTTTCCATTTTTTATAAGTATAGTTCTAATAACTATATTTAAATCCACATTGCCATCAAAACCTAAATATCCTATGCATCCTGTATAAATATTTCTTCTAGTAGGTTCTAATTTCTCAATTACCTCCATAGACCTGACTTTAGGTGCACCAGTTATAGAACCACCTGGAAAACATGCTTTTATACAATCTATTGCTGTATACTTATCTTTTAATTTTCCTACAACAGTTGATACCAAGTGAAATACTGTACTATATTCCTCTAATTTAAAAAGTTCTGTTACCTTTACAGAATAAGGCTTGCATACCTTGCTTAAATCATTTCTCTCTAAGTCTACAATCATCAATAACTCAGACCTATCTTTTTCACTATCTATAAGTTCTTGTCTGTTTTTTAAATCTTCTTCTTTATTTTTACCTCTAGGTCTTGTCCCTTTAATAGGTCTTGTTTGAACAAGGTTATTTCTTATTTCTAAAAACCTCTCCGGTGAAGAAGATACTATACTAAAATCTTCAACATTCATTAATGCAGCAAATGGTGCTGGATTAATATGCCTTAAATCTTTATATACTTCATAAGGATCTTTTTTTGTCTCGCAGCAAAACCTTTGAGTTAGATTTGTAATATAAATATCCCCATTTCTTATAAACTGTCTGACCTTTTCTACAGTTTCTATATATTCCTCCCTGCCAAAGTTTGATACAAATTTTGTATCACTATCATTTACTTTTCTATATTTAATTTTATGTCCTTTAGATATTTTACTTTTTATTTCATTAATGCTATCTTCTTTTTGCTTTAATATACCTAAAGAAGTAATATAGGTCTTCTTTTTTAAGTTATCTACTATTACTGCATTATCATAAAAATAAAAATAGCAGTCAGGTATTTTTACTTCTTCTATAGTCATAACAGGAAGCTCTTCTATAGTTCTCCCTATATCATAAGAAAAATATCCCATAGCCCCAGCTATATATGGAAGTTCTGTATTATTTTCAATTTTGTACCTTGCAATAAGTTTTTTAAGTTCGTCAAAAGGATCGCCATTAAATTCTTTTTTATTTATAGTACAAATATTATTTTCATATTTAAAAGTAGTAAAAGAGTTTAATCCTATAAAAGAGTATCTGCCTAAATCTTCAGCACCCATGCCGCTATCTAAAATGGTAACTGTTCTGTCTCCCTTAAACAGCGAATAAATATCAAAAGCATCTAATTCTGTTTTTATTTCTTCAATGAAGAACTTCATATAATTCCCCCTTACTAAACATTCTTGCTTCTTCTATAAAATTCTTAAGCATTTCATGTCCGCATTCTGTGAGTTCTGCTTCAGGATGAAATTGTACTCCTTCAACAAGATACTTTTCATGCCTAACGCCCATTATAACTCCATCTGAAGTTTCACAGGTTATATTAAGACACTTAGGAAGTGTTTTCTTTTCTATTACTAATGAATGATATCTTGTAACCTCTACAGGATTTTTGATTTCTTTAAATACTCCTACATTTTTATGATGGACTTTAAATATTTTACCATGTACAGGCTCCTTACCCTTTATTATATTAGCACCAAAGGCATACCCGATACATTGATGTCCAAGGCATATACCTAAAATAGGAATTTTCCCACTAAATCTTCTAATTATATCTACACAAATGCCCGATTGCTCAGGTGACTTAGGTCCTGGAGAAATTATAATTCCCTCTACATGCATTTTTTCCACATCTTCCAATGTTAATTTATCATTTCTACAAATCTTAACCTCTTCATTTAGTTCTTCTAAATACCTTACCAAGTTGTATACAAATGAATCATAATTATCGATCATAAGAAACATGAATTTTCACTCCTCGGCATTAATTTATATTTGTTTTTAACCTTATTCATTTACATTTCGGAACAATTATCTTTACAATTTTCACTAATTCCGCCATAACTCTTTTGGTTAGTTTAATAAGTAATCAGCAGTTCTAATCAATTACCTCCCTTATCAAGTGATTCTTAGGTTCAGGTTAAGTTTGCTTATAAGGAATACCTTTTCTCCATCTAAACCTTAGAAGAACTTATCCAGGCGCGTAGCAGTGCTTATCCCCCCACTTTGAAGAAGCTAGGGGTGTTAGCAATGGTAGCGATCGGATAAAATATTTTTATTATATTTAAAAATAAAAAAGCACATAGCGCATTTAATTTATCCAATGTTATCATCCGCAAACAACTCGCCTGCTTTACAAAAGCTGCAAGTTTTATGCTGTGTATAAAGAACTCTTTGGCTTTAATCCATTAGAGTTCTTATGTACATAGGTTTGCTAAACCCTGGATAAGTTTTATACACTATATGCCTTTATTTTTAAATTCTATTATTAATAAAAGATACTAACTAAAATCTTAAATTTCTATAAGTAAGTATATCACATTTCAATAAATCATATCAATAATGACAAATTCCAATTAGATTACTGCTGTCAATATTAGTTATTATAGGTTAGGAATCTCATTTAATAAGTTTCTCTAAGTATACTGATTCGATAAGTAATTAATTTTATTTTATACATAACTTTTTCTGAATATAAGGCTGTATAATTGGTTATCACTATATAATGGAGGTGATTATATATGACAAACATAAAATATAATAAAACCCCTCATATTAAATTTAAACATTCTAATGATAAATTTAATATGGAAGCCGCAAGGGAATTAGGAATTGATTTCCCTAATTTTAATCAAACAACCTCAAAAATTATATATGCTTATGAGCTTGGATTAAACGATAGGCTCTAATCTTATCTGCACTTAAAAAATCAAAATAAAAGGATGGCGATATTTGTCCATCCTTTTATTCTTATCTTTGAGGGGATATCAATTATATCAATTATGTACTACACTTTATTGTTTTCATTTTTGCTAAGTCTATTTTTCTTAGGACACTTATAATTATATTAGTTATTTGTTACAATTTAATGTCCTATAAATAAAATAACTATTTATTTTTTGAACACTATGTAAACAATATAAGAACTCTTGATAATATTATCCAGTTACTTCTTTTATTTATAGTATAATAATTTGAATTTCGTACATTCTATTATTATAAGGATATCAATGTATTAAAGCTACTAAATGTTTAAGTTTTAGATAAACCAGAATATTCTTTCTTCAATACGTTGATAATTACCTTTATGCTGGGGATGATGAATCCTCAGCATTTAAGTAATTTATGGTTAATTTTGTATAGTAATATTATTTTCTTTCATCTAAAACTTCTTTTAAAGCATTAACTCCATTTATTGCTGAAGGGAAACCTGAATAAACTGTCATAAGCAACATAATTTCTTTTATCTCATCAGCAGTTACCCCAATATTAAGCCCTGCGCCAATATGAAATTTTAATTGTGGTTTGGCATTACCCAAAGCAGTTAATGCAGCAATCGTAGCAATTTTCCTATAATTTTTACTTAGATTATTTCTTGTCATAATATCTGCTTGACCATATACTATAAATTTAACTAGATCCGGTGAAAATAAGTCCAATCCGTTTCTGGAATATATGTCTCCAAAAGAGTATTCAATCATATACTTTACCAAGTCAGGACATATATCACTTAAACTATTTTTTACCTCTTCACCTGCTTTTCCATCAATCTCTTGTAATTTCTTATATCCTCTTTCCAATCTATTTTCCTTTTCCATTGATTTTTTCCTCTATCCCACTATAAATTTGAACTTTTCTTGCAACATAATCTCTTGCTTCGAATAATTTCTCGATTTTTTGTTCTATAAACTCTAAATGTTCTTTCATAATATTTTTTCTTTCCGTAACCGTCTTATCTCCCATATACCTTAACCTAGCATATTCTTTCATCTTATTTATATTCATTCCTGTTGCCCTAAGTCTATTTATCATCTCAAGCCATTTCAAATCCTGTTCACTATAAATTCTCTTTCCTGATGAATTTCTTTTCACATCTATAATTAACCCAATACTTTCATAATATCTAAGGGTATGTGGTTTTAATTTAGTTGATCTTGATACGTCGTTTATTTCCAGCTCCAACATAAAATCCCTCCCAATAACAAAAATCATAGCACTTAAAGTGCACTTTAAGTCAATAACAAAATGAAAACTTTTTTAGAATTCATTACTTCTTTTCCATATAAAAATAGGCGTCCTAAATAACGGACGCTTATTTTTATATACTATGCTTATGCACTGACAACCTTGTTACGACATTTTTTAGCTTCATATAAAGCTTCATCTGCAGTCTTAATAAATTGTTCAATAGATAACATATCAGACGGAATAACAGTACAAATTCCTAAACTAATGGTAATATAATTAGAAATAGAAGAATACATATGCGGAATAGCTAATTGCTCAACCTTTTTTCTCAATTGTTCTGCAAATTCCAGCGCACTTTCTTTTTCCATATGGGTAAGTACAACAGCAAATTCCTCTCCCCCATATCTGGCAACAGTATCTGAGGAACGCCTTGCAGAAGATGAAAGTACCCTTGAAACTTGCCTTAAACAATCATCTCCAGCTTGATGACCATAACTATCATTAAATGCCTTAAAAAAATCAATATCTATCATAATTAATGACAGTGGTATAAAATAGCGTTTGCATCTATCCCATTCTGCTTCTATTGTTTTATCAAATACAAAACGGTTGAAGATACCTGTTAAACTATCAATTTGAGAAAGTTTTTCTAATTTTTGATTTACCCGCTTCAATTCATCGTTTTTTTTCTGTATTATTTTTCTATTATTAAAATCATCTACTTGATTTTTATATCTTATACATGATATCATCCAGGATATTATTAAAAAAGTAGTACTATTAATACAGTTTGCCCACAATATATCACTGGATTTCTGAAAATATGGCAGGAAAAAAAGAAATGGTAAATGGACAATCAAATACATAAGCAATAACGTAATTGGTTTAAAAATCGGAGTTACAGCAATTGCTATAATTGATATGGCATATACAATAATCTGTCCAGAAGATAACTGATCCAATAAAGATATACCTTCACACCAAAATAGTATCATGATTGTAAAAGATACCGAAGCAACATTAATACCCGTTTCATGTTTAGAAATGTTATTTTCTAATTTAACAAATATCAGTAAATACACCACCATTACTAAAATTAGTAAAGTATACATAGTCGCATAATATATATGGGTTCTTGGTGGAAAAATATTTTTCCCTATAGTAAACAAAATTACAAGCTCTGCAGCCTCTATAACAATGAAAGTTACTGCCGTAATTTTTCCCCTAGTTAAATTAATCTCATTAATATTTACAACAAATTCTTCTTTGTGCTTGTCCAGTACTGATGCCAATATAAAACTTCTTATTAATCTGAATATTTTAAAAAACATCTTTTTTCACCTTTATTTGAAAGATTTTTATATCATAAACAGAGTTCTTGGCATCAGATGGAGTTTTTGACTCCACCTGATGCTTATTAACAGGATTCTTAGTGCTTTAGCACTTAGAAGGCGTTATCCTTTAGGGAAAATCGTTATCCATGGACGTAGCTACTCTTTACTCCCACTTGGAAAAGGAGTATTAGAGCAGGTAGTCATCGGATAAACTACTTTTATCAATTAGCGTACAAATAAATTATATCATCATTTATAAGAATTTTCTCCTACTATTTATTCTTCTTTTATCCATACTTATCAATGTTAACATCCTATTCACTTATTTGTAATAAAGCTGTCACAGAGCAGTGAGATTATGTGATAAATCAAAGAAATATTTAGGAGGTAATTAAAAATGTTAAAAAGGAACCTTAAAATAATATCCGCTTTAGCCCTTGTAGTATCAATTGGTACAGGGTTTACTACAGTTAATGCAGCTTCACTTTCTAGCAACACAGCAAAATCAACGTACTGTTCCAGTAAAAATTTCAAAACAAAAAATAGTAAAAATTTTCTAAAAGCTAAACTTGATCCTCTAGTAACCGCAGGTACCATCACTCAAGATCAAGAAACTGCCGCATTAAATCTTCTAACTCCTTCTAAAACTGATAAAAAATCAAATGCTCAAAATTTCTTAAAGACTAAGCTTGATTCTCTAGTAACTGCAGGTACTATTACTCAAGATCAAGAAACCGCTGTATTAAATCTTTTCACTCCTTCCTCAACTAATACAGGAAATAAAAATACTAAAAACTCATTAAATTCTAAACTTGATTCCTTAGTAACTGCAGGTACTATTACTCAAGATCAGGAAACTGCTATTAAGAATTTATTTACTTCTAATAAGGACACTCAAGCTAAAAAAGAAAAGTCTACAAACTCATTGAAGACTACTCTTGATTCCTTGGTAACTTCAGGAACTATCACTCAAGATCAAGAAACTGCTATATTAAATAGCAGTAGTCAAGAAAAAGCTGAAAGAAAAGCTGAGATGGATAAAGTCAAAAATATGACTCAAACTGAACGTAAAGCTTATCTTCAAAGTAAAAAAACTGCAAGAAAAACTAACTTCTTAGACTCTCTAGTAACTTCAGGCACTATTACCAAAGATCAAGAAACTGCTATAAAAAATCTACTTACTTCTAATAAAAATGCAAACATTCAAGCTAAGAAAGAAAAACTTACAACTTTCTTAAAGACTAAACTTGATACTCTAGTAACTTCAGGCTCCATTACTCAAGATCAAGAAACTGCTATGATAAATGCTTTAACAGCTTCTACTAGTAAAAGTACAAAAAATTGAAAATAGTTTTTAATAAAAAATGTGATTATTTTATATGGTCACATTTTTTATACAATTCAGCTAAGGAAAAGGAAATAGGTTTTAGGCCTATTTCTTTTTCTGGTACTTTATAACGGCTGATATGTCCGCCTTTAGATCTTCAACAGATTTCACTAAAAGATCAATCTTATTTTCAAATCTTATAAGCAAATATATACTAACTGCTATGGGAAACCTAACGGTACTGATTAAGCTAACCAGCTGGTCATACATAAATATCACCTTCCCTTTTGCCATTATAAATAATATATATGCTATTTTAAATATTTTTCCAATTAATTGTGAATTGATTTGGCAGCTCTAATTATTTCATCAGCTGCTTCAGAACATAATCCTGCTAAATCTTCTACATGCAGCTCTTTAACTGCAGAACAATCGTAAAGAATAGTAGCATCTGCTGGAAACTCCTCATCTGCTGTCCATAGCCCAAAGGCCATAGGCACATTAGGTAATATATCAATCTTTATACCCACATCTCCAACATCAACTTTTTTTCCACCTAGTTTAAGACCAGCTTCCAAGAAAAGGTCTCCCTTATGCCCAAAAAACTCAACTAATTTATCTATACCTTTTTTTGCAAATCCCTGATAAGCATGACCAACTCCTTCTAATTCTCTAAGAGGCACCCACTTATTTGTTAAGCTGCTATTAGTAGCCCTGTATAAATAACTAAGCATAAGCATTTTTAGCATAAGCATTGTATTTATATCTACAGATGGATCTTTATCTTCATTATTCTTTAATACAATATTCCCCTCTGGATAAGAAATTAAGTATTCTTTGTTAAAACAGGTTAATGTAAATTGTTTTTTTTCAGAGTCATAATAAGCCCTACTTCTTTTAGCCACTTCTTCTGGATCATATTTAACAAATTCCTTACACATATTTTCATAACAAATCTCATAATTATTTTCCTTATTCATATTTTCACCCCTTAAATACATAATAACATATATTACTAATAGTTTTTGCCTAACTTATAATAAATACACTTGCATTTGCTGAAAATATATGATAATATTTATTTATTAATAATTTATATTAATAAGAAGGAGATGGCAAAATGGCATTTAAATGGAAAGAAGAATTCAATTTAAATATCGATGAAATAGATAAACAACATAAAAAACTAATGGAAATAGGAAAAAAAGCCTATGATATTGCAATATTAGATGATGGATATGACAGATATGATGAAATAATGACAATACTTGATGAGCTTTTAGAATATACAAAATATCATTTTGAGTATGAAGAAAATATGCTAAAAAAATATAATTACGATCATATTCACGATCAAGAAGAAGAACATGGATTTTATGTATATAAAATAAATGAAGTTTCTTCTAGAGAGGATATAGATGATAATCAAAGAAAAGTAATATTAGAAATTATAGACTTTTTATCTGAATGGATCAGTAATCATATTATGATAGCAGACAGAAAATATGCAGTATTTTTAAAAACTGTTTAACCAAGTTATTCTTAAACACAGATGGAAAAGGAATTTCCTCTCTCCATCTGTGTCTTATTAATAGTATTCTTAATATCTTTCTTACCCAAGTGTGTATCAGCCGTTATGCACAGCATACAAACGTAAAATCATACTAGTAACTTTAATTTCTATTATTTCACACCTATTGACTCTTGCTTTGATGTCTTTAGATTAAACAATGATTGAACAATTGAGTAAATCACAAGACATACAGCGCCAAATACAAATGGAAATCTCATAGATGATATATTAAAAGTATTCTTAACAAAAGCAAAGAAGAAGCTTGAAACAAAACCACCTATGCTCATAAATGCAAGAGCTATAGAAATTGCAAAAGGCTGTGCTGACTGAGGCACCGGCATACCAACATACATAATTACAGCTGGCACCACAAGTCCAAATCCCATTCCAACAATAGTTGTTGCAATAGTAAACATAAAAACGCTATTTCCATAGATCAAAATCACAAATCCTATAGCATGGAGAACCGTTCCTACAACTATGGTGTACTTTGTAGCCACATGATATAATTTTCCAAAAATTGCACCAGTTAACATCCCACCTATAGAGAACATAGTAAGTGCCATCGCTGCACTAGCTGAAGTTCCCAATTTATTATCAACTATTAAAGATGATATACCCGTTAACATTGGGTAATTTATTAAAGTATAAACCAGGAAAATTATTGACCATACATATACCATACCAGGCATCTTTACTTTTTCATTCTTTGCCTTTTCTACCTTTGCAGGCTCAGGTAACATGAAAATAACTACGATAAGAGATATAACAGCCAAAAGATAAGTTAAAAAGGTAGTTCGCCAGCTAATAACACATAAAAATCCTCCAAGTATTTGGAATACGATACCACCTATATTCTGAATAACACTATTGTAACCCATGAGGTTTTCTACATCTTTTCCTTGGAAAAAGTTCATAATAAGTGCTGATGGAATTGGAGATATTAAACCTACCCCAGCTCCCAATATAGCCCTCATAATAAGAATTACAACAAAGCTATTTGTAAAATAAGGGAAAGCACCACCAATGATAGTAAGAATTATTCCAATAATGGTAACACTTCTAAATGTCATAATATTACCGGCTAATTTTCCTCCTATCATTGAAAATGGAATCGTGGTTAAACATGGTAATGTAGCTATAAGTACCACTACACTAAAATCTATTTTGGGGAAAGCCTGACCTATACTTGCAAGTGCAGGAGAAGTTGCTCCTTGTGCCATAACTAGAAATGAAAAAGAAAATATTGCGAATATAGTTGCTGATTTACCTTTACTCATAACTTAAACTCCCTTCTTCGCTCTTTGATTTTAAAAAACTTTTCATATTTAGTGCGGCCATCATTCTTTTATCACGTATTGCAGTCATCTCTTTTGGTATCATGTTATTTCACCCCCATAATTTTTTGAAATAAACTTGAACATTTTAAATCTTCTATATGTATATAGTATAATATTTATACGTTTACATTTCACCCTACATGATGTAGAAATTTACAACGATATTTTATACATTTATGTAAGATAAAATTTTTGTATACTAATAAATATAAATTGAATACTCATTTATTATTTTGCACTTCTAATTTTTTATATGTTTTAAGCTTTTCTAAATTGTTTTCATTTAAAATAATTATTCTTGCTCCTTTAGCAAAGCCTTTTTTTCCGTAAGAGTTATATCCTGTCTTACGCCCATATCCTAAAGTAATACCATTTAAATCTCCTATATAATCGTTAGTATGATCATGCCCTACAAATACTCCTTTAACATCCCCCATTTCAATAAGTGCAGAAAACAATCCACTATCAACAGCTTGTGGAGATTCTTTTTCATTTCTTTCTCCTATAGCTTTTCCACTTTGCCATACCTTATATTGCTGCTGCAGTGGAATATGAAAAAACATAAGTGATGGAATTATCTTGCCAAATTGTTTTTTTAGATTAGTTGATAATTTTTTATACCAATCTATTTGTTCTTTTCTTATATACCCATACCCTTTTATGTCATAGCTGCCTGAATCAATCATGTAAATGTTAAATATAGGCTTATCATTTTTAAAATCCTTGATGATGAGATTATAGTCTCCTGCTCTACCAATTACACTTGAAAAGCTTTGACTAAGATTATACTTGTACGACATGTACATTTTCATCTGGTTTTTTCTATTTACCATACATAATTCATCATCATGATTACCTAAAACTACTGCCCAGGGCATCTTTCTATCTTCCATTGGTTTTGCAATATTTACAATTGCCTTTTTAACTTCTTCTTTTAGTTTACAAAACCTACCGTCTATAATATCTCCAGTTAGCACAACAAGGTCTGGCTGTTCAGTATCTAACACATTTTCCATAAGTCTTATAGTTTTTTTATTTTTGAAAGAATACTCGTGTAAATCTGTAAATTGAACAATTTTAAATTCCCCATTTTGATTGAATTTCAAATTAATTTTCTGTGGAATTACTTTATACTTTCTTTTAAAAATACCATTAAAAAAAGTTAGTATTGATTTTAATACATTATCTATCATTTTATACCTCCATAATTAAATTTTTAGACAAAAATAAAAGGAAGCCTTTCTGCAGATAAAGTGCTTCCTTTGTTAATATATATAATTATTCAAAATCAATTTTATATAATCCACTTTCTATTTTTAAATTATGATAGGAATGTTTATTTTATTACCTATGAGATAGTCCAAATTTGAATTCAATTTGAACTATCTTATAATACACAAATTAAAAATGTTATTTATTATCATCTTTAATAATTGGCTTTCCATCTTTATCAACTAACAATGTTAATCCCCCAGCATATCCATCATAACTAAATAAATATTCAACTCCTGTTTCTTTATCTACTATTATCTTATATCCAGCTGTAGCACCCTCTTTAAAAATTACCTCAAATCTTTTATTAGACTTTTCACCAAACATTCTTTACTTCCTCCTTTCAAGATTGAAGAAATTTACCGCTGCTCATTAACCTATAAGTAAATTATATCATTTTATACAATATTTCTCTATTACTTTTCATGACAATTATCCTAACTTCTCATCAATTACCATAATACCTTTTTCTTTTAATTATTGATTTAAATAAGAATAGTATATAACATTACTACAAATAATATTAAAAAGAAACCTTATCCGATCGCTACCATTGCTAACACCCCCATCTTCTTCAAAGGGGATAAGCACTGCTACGCGCCTGGATAAGTTCTTCTAAAGTTCAGATGGAGAAAAGGTATTCCTTATAAGCAAACCCCACCTGAACCTAAGAATCTCTTGATGAAGTAATATCAAAAATACAGGTGAGGTGTTAGTATGAGTGACAAATCTAAAGTTATAAAGGTAAAGAAAAATTCTCAGGGAGATATAACTGATGTAATGCTTGAAAATGGAAATATATATTCAATAGATGAAGCAATAATGATGACAAAGGACGGCTTAATAGAGGGCATAAATGTTGGAAAGGCCAAAAATGGTAGAGAATATTTGAGAAGCAATCCTAATGGGGATGAAAGTGATAACCTAGACAATAAACCAATTTTTTAACCTTTAAGTAAAAACGTGTTAAATTTTTTATCTACACCTAAATAAAAGAATATCGAAATATGACTAGAGTGTCTGTTATACTAATTTCTTAGTGCAATAGACACTTCATAATTGTATAAAATTCAATGTTGAATATTACGAGCGGATTCTTCTTTATAATGAATGGTGTTATAATATTGTGTATAATAATTCTATTATAGAGAGGACGTGTCAAGCTTGTACATAAATGAAACAAAGGTAGTTGTTAGATATGCAGAAACTGATAAGATGGGTATAGTTCATCATTCTAATTATTATATATACTTTGAAGAAGCTAGAACACAGTTTATAAAAAAGACTGGTATAAGTTATTCACAAATGGAGAAAGACGGTATAATGTTTCCTCTAGTTGAAAGTAACTGCAGATACTTACAGGGTGCAAAATATGAAGATAAACTACTAATAAAAACTTGGATTAAAGAATTAACACCAGTTAAAGCAAAATTTAACTACTCGGTTATTAGAGAAAACGACCAAAAGGAAATTGCAAAAGGAAGCACATTACACGCTTTTGTTAATAATAACTTTAAAATAATTAATTTAAAGAAAAATCATACAGAACTATTTGAAAAATTACAGTCACTAATATAATAAAAAGGAAGTTAGTTGCTATTAATAATAGTTTAATGTATGTTCTAAAGATAATAATATTTCAATTATCAAATAAAATAATTTATATAGGAATAGTGTATTTATGAAGGATAATATACAAATTAATAAATATTTAGAAAAAGCAGAGGAAGCCTTTGAAGAGAATAAATTAATTAAAGCATTAAATTTATATAATAAAGTTTATGAACTTTCAAATGGCGAAGATATAGATTCAATAATTAATTTAGCTTTAATATATGATACTTTGGGAAAATCAGAGAAAGCTAAGGCGTATTACAAAGAAGCTTTAGATATAGATAACTGCGAGGAAAGAGCTTACTATGGTTTGGCTGCAATATATGATGATGAAGGAAATTATGAACAAGCTATAAAATTATACAATAAAGCTATTTATATAAATCCAAATTATCATAAGGCTTACTTTTTCCTAGCAAATGCTTACGATTTATCTGGAGAAAAGGATTTATCAATAGAAACTTATGAAAAACTTTTAAGTTTAAATCCTACGGATTTTTGGGCAAATTTAAACTTAGGAAGCATTTATGAAGAACAAAATCAAAACGATCTTGCGTATAAGAAGTTTTCAAAAGCTTTAAAAATAGATCCAAATAATTATTTAGCTTTGTTCAACATGGGAGTAATTTGTTATAAGTTTAATATGATAAAAAAGGCCATTGGTTTCTATGAGAGATCAATTAATAAAAACAAGCATTATGAATACAGTTATTTGAATTTAGCAGTAATTTATAAATATAAAGCTACAAAAAAGGGTATAGAAATTTTATCTAATGGAATTAATAATTGCAGCAAAGTACATTTTTTATATTACAACAGAAGTTGTTTTTATGCCTTAATTAATGAAGAAAATAAGGCCTGTGAAGATATAATTACGGCTTTAAAGTTATATCCCAAATTTTTAAAATATGTTTTAGAAGATGAGGAATTAGAAAAAGTAAGAAAACTAAGTTCATTTAAAGAATTTGCCTCTAAGTGACACATTCCTTTATATTACCCCATCAAAAGATAAACAACTATTCCGACGACTCCAGAACCAAGCATGATGTAAATCGGGTTCGTTTTCCATTTGCGCAGAATGAACAGACAGCTTAGAAACATGACTACAGCTTTCCAATCTACATGAGAAAATACACTCAAAGTAAATGCTTCAGCATTGAACAGTGATAAAAACAAAATGGACATCCCAACTGTAGCAATCAGAGAAACGATAGCCGGACGCAGTCCTTCAAAAATTCCTTTTACAAGCGTCATGTCTCGATACTTGTAATAATAGTATCCAACAATAATTGCTAGTACTGTCGTTGGAAATGCGCAGCCGAAAGTCGCCACAATAGCACCTGTTACCCCTGCCATTTTCATTCCTACGAATGTGGAAGCGTTCAAAACAATAGGTCCTGGTGTCATTTGAGAAATGGTCACTACATCGGCAAATTCTTTCATCGTCAGCCAGTGATTCTGTGTGACAACCTGCTGCTGAATAAGTGGAAGAATTCCATAACCACCGCCAAAACTAAAAAGTCCTACCTGTAGAAAACTCAAAAGCAATTTCCAATAAATCATGTTTTCATCACCTTCTTTCGGTTTTGAATAGCTGTTAAAATGCCACCAAGTGCACCACACACCAGAATGACCCATATGACATTTGCATTTAGAAAATAAATTGTACAGAAGGAAACAATCATGATAAAAATTGAAAGAGTGTTTTTCGATTTGAAGATTTCAGTTCCACCAGAAATCACCACATCTTTTCTCCTTCACAGCTGATTAGTGGGTGTTTTTATACTTGAGGAATTTACATAATCAAAAAATTAAACATCCTAATATATATTTTTATTATAGTACAAGTTCTATTTCTTCTCCATAAATATGTAAAAAATGTATTATTTTTATGATAAAGTTTCATAGGGACTCAACTATTTACAAACAAAAGAATTGATCACTTAAGTCACTAAAAAAATAAAACTTTTATCTGTCATAAATAAGCTTAAATTATCAAAAAACTTTTAGTTTTATAAGCATAAATAATATTTTCGCCATATTCTAGACTTGTAGCTACACTATGAAGATGTTAAAATTTATATACGTAGCAGTATAATTTTATCAATAAAAAGGATGTGTTTGAGATTTTTAATAATAAGGATATAGAAAAGTATTCATCAGCAGTTACCCTATCAGATATGGAAATTTTCATATTTCCGGAACTTCTATATAGTCTCTTGCTAGCAAACATAATGTCTCCAATTATATGGGAATGGAAAAAGGATGAATGGTTTAAGGATATTGATAAACTAAATCCATATAGGAAAATATTAAGACTTAAGCAGTATATAATGGACAATTATGATTTCAATCTGGATATTGATACATGGGGACTTACAACTAAAGAGAATGAAATAGCACGTTTTGAACCCTTTATGAATGTTGAAACAATAAGCAGAAGTAATGCCTTGTTTGGTTATGAAGGAGACAAATATTATTTTAGTATGGATATTAGACGACATTTTGGCCTTGATAAATATAACTCTAATATGATTCCTTATTGGAAGACTGAAACTGTAGAAGCAATGAATGCATTCAAATACAAAAAGAACTATGAAAAAGGTGCAGGTGAATGTGTGTCCCTATCTACTCTTTATGCCGCTGCATTGTTTATAATATGTAAAATACCTCTTAAAGACATATACCTACTTGCAACACCACTTCATTCACAAAATTTTGTAGATGTAAAGGGTGGAATAGTAACAAATAATAGAAGAATTGTTACTAAAAATATGTGGTTTAACGGTACTGAACTTACGGTAAAAGCTCAAAGAGCAATACGAAACGAACAAATTACAATTATTTCTCATAACACAGGTTTTGTCCATGTAGTATATCCCGAAGCAACCATAGATCATGAAGTATATATGGGCTTTGAAAAAAAGCTCAAGAAATTCCTTGTACATGACATAGATTATGAGATGTTATGCAATTTTCTTAGACAGGAGAGCCATCTTCAAAAATTCTTTCAAATTAAGCATGAGTATCATGGCGGCCACAGATATATTCCCGCTGAAAAAGCCTATGCTTATGAGCATACTAGCTCTTTTAAGATCAATAAGAGTACGAGAGACAAATTGCTGTCTGAGATTGACGAGTATGAATTTTCTCAGGAACCGATACAAAATAGGATATGTCTTAATAATTTTGATGAATTCTTTAAAAAACACAAAGTAGATTTTAATGATGAGAAGGATATTATCAGTGTAATGGATGAACTTAACTGCCCTAATATGCCTTTAAAGGAGATTTTAACTTCATTATATGAATTTTGCAATATAGATCCAAGACTTCCTGGAAAGAATAAAAATTTTATTAAAGCAGAGCCAATACAGTTGTCGCCAGAAATGAGCCGTGAAGATATTGTTAACTATTTAGAGTCTATTAGAGACACAAACGTTTCTGCAGATCTTGCTTTTTACGCATTAAGAGATTTTTCCAGAACCGAATGGGATCCTTTTATCAAAGCAGCCTTAGAACGAAATCCCGTTTCTATTAATATGTATGAAAACTTAAATGAAGATGAAGTTATAAATGCATTGGAGAATATGCCTAATGTATCCATATATAACGGCTCCCGAATGGCTCAACCAGATGAAGTATGCAACTATCAAATG
Organism: Clostridium coskatii; assembly: GCF_001675205.1. Classification (NCBI taxonomy): domain Bacteria; kingdom Bacillati; phylum Bacillota; class Clostridia; order Eubacteriales; family Clostridiaceae; genus Clostridium; species Clostridium coskatii. The sequence continues at coordinate 98,805 of NZ_LROR01000041.1, forward strand.
GGAGATGGCCTGGAAAAAGCTATATGTTTAGCTAATATATTAAAGTATAGAAATAATTCTCGAAGTATATGTATTAGGGTTCTAAATGATCATGTTGAAATTAATTTTAATAACAAAATTATCAATTGGCCGTCAAATAAAGGCTTAAATGGCACTATAAAACTTTAAAGTTTGTTTCTATTTATTAAAGTGATATTCATCTAAAAATAATGGGTATAGATTTAGTTTCTACACAAATCTATACCCATTTCCTGTTTGGATAATTATATATTGTTTTCAAGTTCTCACCAGTATCACTCTATTTACTCTATTTAATCTATTTTGCTTTAGCCGTTGAATCTCTTTTCTATTTGATTTTGCAGCATACTTTTTTCATTATAATATTTCTCTTCCATTTCATTTAATATATGCTTTTTAACCCAAACATTATTAGCAAATACTGTTGCCACCCCTAAATAATAATATTGAAGACCTTTATTCCCACCAATATCATTGAGATATTGGTTATATTGCTCAAAACAATACTTAAATTTTAAATTTTTATCTTTATTAGTTTTTATTATCTCACTTATTGAATTAATCCAATATATAGTGCAAACAATAATTTTCTTATCTGTATTATTTTTACTATATTTTAAGAAACTTTTCAATGTTTTAATATAACTATCATTATCTTCACTATCTAGACTATTAGCTTCATTATCTATTAAGCTGGTCATCGTTGATTCCAAATCTCTCAATTTATGATTAATTTTAGAATCCATTCCGTCTAAATTCTTATTTAATTCTTCTATTTTAAATTTCATATCATTAATCTGATTCAGTCTGTTTGCTGCTACATTTATTTCTTGTGATACATCTGCAAGATTATCAAATGCATCCTCAAATTTGCTCTTTGTCTCTCGCGATACGTCTACAAGATTATCAGATACATTTTCAAGTTTGTTCTTTGTATTATTAGATTTCTGTTCCCCATTTATTGTCACTATTATAGCAATTATTGATAATATTATTGATGATATTGCCACTGCAAAAGACACTTCATCTACAAATTTAATATTCCAATAACACGACGTTGTTATAAAAATTGCTATAACTGCTATACTAATGATTATAATGTATATTATATGTAATTTTAACTTTTCATGATCTACTATGCAGCTTATATCTTCTTGTTTCATATTAATCACCTCATTACATAATATTCTTAAAAATATAATTAATTCCTTTTTTAAATTTTTTCTATAATTTATCATTTCTATTTAAATTCTTTATTTCAAATTTTCATTAGTACTATAATCTAACTTAATTTTATATTAATATTTCATATTTTTATCAAAAAATAATAAATATTTTTGTCGAATAATACGATATACATAGTATTCACCTTAATTATTATTTTGGGAGTTGTACTTAATACATTCAACATTTTAGGGCAAATTTTCTTTATGTTAAGCAAATTTTAGTAAAATTTTAAGGAGGCGCAAATTATGCAGTGGTTTAAAAATTTAAAGATGATACAAAAATTAATATCTTCATTTGTTCTAGTAGCTTTATTTATCGGTGTAGTTGGATTTATTGGATTACATAATATGAAAACCATCTATTCTAACGCTAATTCTATGCATGATTATAATCTTAAGTCAATAGAAAGCTTAATGATCACGAAACAAAATTTTGCAGATATTCGATCAGATTTATTAAAAATTGTTTATCAACAAAATTTAGGTGACAAAAATAAGTTAAAAAAAGAAATTAATGATTTAAGTGCTAAAAATGATTCAATTATAGATAATTATGAGAAGACATTATTATCTAAGAATGAAGATTCAATTTTTTCACAGTTAAAAAAGGATAGGAATGAATACAAAGAGGCATTTAATAAGGTATTAAAATTTATTGATGAAAATAATTATAAAGACGCACAAGAAAATTTTTCTGATATTACTAAGGCAAGAACGAAAATTTACAGTGATATGGATAAATTAATAGCAACAAATTCTAATGAAGCGGATAATGCAGATAATCAAAATAAAATTACATATACATCATCTTTAGTTATTACCAATACAATAATTATATTAGGGCTTGCTGTTGGAGTTATTATTGGTTTATTTATAGCAATTATGATTTCAAAAGAAATTACTAAGGTTTTAAATTTAGCAAAAGCTTTGGGAGATGGAGATTTAACTAAATCTATAGAAGTGGATAGCAAAGATGAAATAGGAAACTTAGGCAAAGCTTTAAATAAAGCTTGTGAGAATATGAAAGAATTAATAAGTTCAATAATGAATAGTGCTGGAGATATAAGTTCTTCTAGTGAAGAGCTATCTGCAACTACTGAGGAAATTACATCTATGATGGAAGCTGCAAATGAATCCACCGAACAAATAGCACAAGGTGCACAAGAATTAAGTTCAACAACAGAAGGGGTAAACGCTTCTATGCAGGAGATTTCTACTTCAACTAATAAATTATTAGATAAATCAATAAATGCCCAAAATTCTTCAAATGAAATAAGTAAACGTGCAGTTGAAATAAAAAATAAAGCGGCTAAAAATATAGAGGATGGAAATGCAATATATAAAGAAAAACACGATAATATTATAAAATCTATTGAGGATGGCAAAGTTGTCGAAGAAGTTAAAATTATGGCCGATTCCATTGGAAGTATAGCAGAACAAACAAATCTCCTTGCATTAAATGCTGCAATAGAAGCTGCAAGAGCTGGGGAACAAGGAAAGGGCTTTGCTGTAGTTGCAGAGGAAGTAAGAGATTTAGCAGAACAATCTTCTCAAGCTGTAGTAAGTATACAAAGCATGGTTTCTCAAGTAAAAGATGCCTTTGATTCTTTATCGAAAAGTGGACAAGATATCTTAGATTATATATCAAATAATGTAAATCCTAATTATAAACTTCTTATGAACACAGGTATACAATATGAAAAAGATGCTGCATTTATAAAAAATATGGCTGAGGAAATTTCAACTTCATCAAAACAAATGGATAATGCTATAAGTAATATAAGTGGTTCAGTTGAAAATATATCAGCAACTTCAGAAGAATCAGCAGCTAGTTCAGAAGATATAATGAGCAGTATAAATGAGATAACAAAAGCTGTAAGTGAGGTTTCTGAATCTGCTCAAAGTCAAGCTGAACTTGCACAAAAACTTAATGAAATGGTTCATAAATTTAAAGTATAAATTTTAATCTATAAATGGGATATCTCAAATTTAAGATATCCCATTTTATAATCACAATTTCGAAAAAAGATGGAAATAAATTTTTAAAGTCTATATTCAATAATGCTATCTGGCGTCTTTCTAGGTCTTGGATTTGGTTTCTCATCAGGATATCCAAGTGCAACAGCCCCAACCAGCTGTGTTTTTACATCAATATAATTTACCAGTTCATTATATGCAAAACATGTATTTGCAATCCATAATGTACCTAATCCTAAATCTTCTGCCTGTAACAACATATTTTCAATAGCTGCACCTATAGAAAGTGTATCTACAATTTCCGTAAATCGTTCGTCTGCCGTAGTTATATTTTTAAATGGCGATTTACCATTTGTATTAAAAACCATGATGATAATTGAAGCTTCTTTCATAATTCGTAAAGTATTCTTTGCATCTGGTATTCCATCTCTTGAATTAGGCAATAATGCTTCTTCATTTAATTCACGCTGGATTCCAGCCTCCATTTTTGATAAAAGTTCTTCTTTTTTAATTCCTCCAAACACAATAAACTTCCAGGGCTGTTTGTTCTTCCCAGATGGTGCAGCTCTTCCAGCATCCAATATTTCATTAAGAATATCTATTGGTATTTCTTTAGATTTATACTTTCGTATACTTCTCCTATTGTAAATTGCTTCTATGCCCATTCATTTCACCTCATTAAATTTGAATTTATGTTTTACAAATCAATATACATTCCGGCACATTTCTCCTGCAATTACAGAACTATTAATTATATCAAAGCCTTTTTTCGGACGAATTCTATATATTCATCAGATTTCCATTTATGAAAAGTATGAAATTCAATTCTTTCCATTAACCAAATTCGTATCTTATTGATTTTTTCATCATATACAAATGTCGGTGCAATCAACAATGCCCCTTTTTTTAACACACAACGAATTTCTGTTAGTGCTTTATCAGGATTTGGCATAATATGAAGTGCATTTTATTCTTATTCCCTAGTTTGTTTTCAATAACTACTATTGCTATAGTAGCATTATCTAACAAAAATTTACATATAAAAATTGAAAACAAAATTACTTTAAGACCTGATAAATTATCATCAGACACTAAAGTAAACATAAATAATTCTAAAAAAAATAATAGGTAGGCTTCCTCAAACTCTATCTATTATTTAACACTTATACAAATTTATAAAGCAGACTAAATTCATAATCCACCCTCTTATTACTAATATTATAACATAAATATTTTAATTTTAGTTGTCCTAAGTAACTAAAATTGTATACTACAAGGCGTTAGCAGCACCCTGTTTTTATTGTGTCTATTGTTAAGTTAATTATACAATACATTCTCCTAAAGTGTACCTGAATATACACCCATATTGACATAATACCTACTTAGAAAGTAACATGTATAATGTAAGTATTGTGATATGATAAAGAATACAGAAACGACGGGTAAAATATAAGGGGGAAACTATTATGCTATTTGACTTTGTAGCAATAGATTTTGAGACAGCAAATAATAATTTCAACAGTGCTTGTTCACTTGGAATTGCTGCTGTAAAAAATAATGAAATATGTAAAAAAGATTACTTTTTAATTCATCCACCAACTCTTGATTTTAATAAAAAGAATATCTCCATAAATGGAATAACTCCTAAGGACATAGAAAATTCACCTCTTTTCCCTGATATATGGAACGATATACATACTTATTTTGATGATAATATAATAATTGCTCACAATGCCGTATTTGATATGTCGGTGCTAAAAAATTGTTTATTGGAATATGATATTTCTATGCCTAATTTCAATTATATCTGCAGTATACCTATATCCACAAAATTATGTGGAGGGAAAGGAATTGGTAAATCTTTAGAAGACCGTGCCAAATATTTTGGAGTAGATTTAGGACATCATCATAATTCTTTAGATGATGCTGCAGCATGTGCAAATTTAGTAATTGAATGCATAAAACGTGCTCATAAAAAGAACCTTGAATCTTTTTGTCATACATATACCAGCCTTCCAATAAAAACTTTTAAAGATCTAAATCCTCAAAAAGGTTTTATTGCGAATACTAAAAACAGTTTCACTAATAACAAATTCAATACAGTTAAAATATCTGAAATTAAACCTGACAATGACAATATTATCGATACGTCCAATCCATTTTATAATAAAAATGTGGTCTTCACAGGTGAACTTGGAAGTTTAGGTAGAAAAGAAGCTATGCAAAAAGTAGTCAACTTAGGTGGCACATTAAAAAGTAGTGTATCTAAAAAGACAGATTACTTAATAGTTGGGAATCAGGATAAATCTCTTGTAGGTGAAGATGGAATGAGTTCCAAGGAAGAAAAAGCAGCTGAATTAAATGAAAACGGATCTTCTATAAAAATTTTAAATGAATCCAAATTTCTAGAATTGATTAAAACTCCCAATAAAGAAAATAGTTTTGATTATTCCAATGAAGTTGTTGACTTAAATTCAACTATTATTTTTAACACTTTAGATGACAAGATAAACAAGTTAAGGGAATGGAAGCTTTTAAGTCGTACAGCAGCTGATTTAAAAGACATATATTATAAAAATAAAAATGAAACTTATAAATGTGACATCATAGGATACTCAACTAAGAAAACAAATTTAAATTGTTTAAGTGAGTTTTATGAAACCATAGTAATAAAAGTTAATGATAAAATTATAAGAATAGCTCCAGCATATTTATTAGATATGCAGAAAAAGGATTTTTATCTTTCTTATAACAGTGTACAACCTATAATAGGTTAAATAAATAATTATAAAGGTAAGTGATTAAAGTGATACACTATTTAAAGAGTATACCTGGGCCTCAATTTCTTGTACTATTTTTTAAATATGCTTTATGCGTTATTCTTTTTACAAGAATTGCTCTATTTTTTACTAGAACTAGATTGAAACATAGATATCATAAAGAGATGCTTCAAGAAGATTTAATAACACCAATAGAATTAATAGTAGTAAAAGATAACAATGTATGCAGCGAAATTATTGAGTTCTATCTTTATAAACTATGGAAGGACAAATATCTTTTATTAGAAGGTGATAAAATTAATCCTTATTTAAAAACAAATAAAGATAGTAAGCTCTCTTTATTGTTTCCAGATGAAATAGAACGGGAGATTTTAAAACATTATGATAATGGAGATACCCCAGATAGTATTATGCATTCAAAAACTTTGCTTAAAAAAGTTGAAAATCTCATTAAAAAAACTAGAAAAAAATTAGAGAATAAAAAATGTGTTAATATCAGTTCATTCAATGATGAAAAAATTATATCTGGAGTAGGCTTCCTAACTTTAACAATCCCATTTATAATCAAACTTTGCCTAGGCATTATTAACAGAAAACCTGTTTTGGCATTAGTAGTTCTTTATGTATTGATGTTATTTATTTATTCCTTAATTAATAAAGTCAGAGATAAACCATTAATACTAGATGAAATGAAATCAAAATATCCAAAGGTTTCTTCGTCAAACGCATCAGATAAAGAATTAGAATATTCTATGTGCCTATATGGACCAACTTCATTGATAAATTATCCTGAAACAATTTTATTTAGCTCTATAATAGCAAATCAAGATCATTATTCTTCTTCAAATAATAATTCAGGAGGAGGAGGCTCATCTTGTAGCAGTTGTTCTTCCTGCAGCAGCTGTAGTAGTTGTTCATCATGTGGCGGCTGTGGAGGGGATTGATATGTTTTGTATACCAACCAGCCGATTAACCTTGCAATGGCATATAACAGCAAAATGTAATCAAAGGTGCAAACACTGTTATCAAGAGTGTTATGCAGGAAAAGAGCTTTCATTTAATGAAATTCTTAATATTTTGGAGCAATATAAAGACCTATTAAGACTTTATTCAAAAAGTAAAAATAAAGATTTTATTAGAGGACATATAAATATAACAGGAGGAGAACCTTTCACTAGGAAAGACTTTCTTCAGATATTGAAAGTATTTAGTAAAAATAAAAAGTATTTCTCTTTTGGAATACTTACTAATGGCAGTTATATTACAGATAACATAGCTAAAAAATTGAAAAGTTTGAATGTAGCTCATACACAAGTAAGTATTGATGGGAACAGAGAAACTCACGATGCTTTAAGAGGCAAAGGAAATTTCGATAGAACTTGGAATGCTGTTAAATTACTCAGAAAACATAATATAAGAACTTTAGTATCATTTACTGCACATAAAGGTAATTATAAAGAATTCCCTGTAGTTGCCAGGTATGCACGAAAATATAAAGCTTCAAAATTATGGACAGATAGACTTGTTCCTATAGGAAATGGACAGGATATGTCGGACATGTTATTTACTTCTAAAGAGGCCTTAGAATATTTCTCTATAATAGTTAATGAAAAGAAGAAAACTCTTAGAAATAAACTAACTGGTCTTGAAATTTATTCTAATCGAGCTTTGCAATTTCTAAAAAGTGGAGAAATGCCTTATGGATGCAGTGCAGGAGACTCATTAATTACTATTCTTGAAAATGGCGATGTACTTCCTTGCAGACGAATGCCTATATCATGTGGGAATACTCTTAAAACTTCTCTAAAGGATATTTATTTTAATAATAATGTATTTAAAGACTTAAGAAATAAAAACATTCCTGATAAATGTTTTAAATGTGCATACTCAGAAAAATGCAGGGGGGACTAGAGAGTGTGAGACTTTTTCTGTAAATTAGCTTTCTATGATATTTTAGAAAGACAACTATGTAAAAAATTACTTCTGTCTTAATTTCAAATATATAATTTAAAAATGAGTATGTCAATAACGCCTAAG